>DATJWJ010000115.1:0-53421 GCA_035501355.1 Bryobacteraceae bacterium
GTTTCTGGAATGGATCGGCGAGTGGACTAAGCCCACATCACCGGCTCACTAGCGGACGCCGCGCGGTCCGGACGCACCTCCAGGTTTGTTATACTCGCGAAAGGTCCGCAAGTTTTTTCTATGTCCGACTTCCGTCTCGGGGATGTGATAGATGACCACTGTATCAAGTGCCGGCGGATCACCAACCACGCCATTGTTTCGTTGGTAGATCACCAGCCCGCCAAAGTGCGATGCCGAACCTGCTATCACGATCACGATTACCGGCATGAGCAGGCGCCGCCCTCCAAGAAGGACTTGAAAAAGCAGGAACTTTTTAACGAAGTGCTCTCCGCGGTGGCTCCGGCCGCCTCCGATCCCCCCGGCGAAGCGGAAGACGCCGCCAAGGCAAAGCAAGCCAAAGCGCGCGGCAAGAAGGCGTGACGCCCGCCTGGGACCCGCAGCGCTACCAGCGCAAGCACTCCTTTGTTTGGCAGTTCGGCGAGAGTCTGTTGGAACTGCTCGAAGCGCGGCCGGGCGAGCGGATACTCGATGTCGGATGCGGCACCGGTCAGCTCACTGCTGAGATTGCGCGGTCGGGGGCGCGAGTGGTCGGGCTCGACAACTCGGCCGAAATGCTGGAGCAGGCACGCAAGAATTTTCCCGATCTTGCATTCGAGCAGGCGGATGCAACCACGTTCCGGTTCACTGAACCATTCGACGCCGTTTTCTCGAACGCGGCGCTGCACTGGGTGAGGGACCAGGCCGCTGCCGCGGCCTCTATCGCTCTTGCGCTGCGGCCGGGCGCGCGGTTGGTGGCGGAACTTGGCGGAAAAGGCTGCATCGCATCCGTGATCGCGGCCATGCGCGCTGTGCTCGGCCCGCGCGCCGATCAGCTTTGCCCGTGGACCTTTCCGAGCGTCGGCGAGTTCGCGCCCTTGTTAGAACGGCACGGCCTGGAAGTGAGGCAGGCCTTGCTATTCGACCGGCCCACACGGTTGGAAGGCGAAAGCGCAATGGAAGAATGGCTGCGCATGTTCTGCGGTGCGTATTTCCGCGATCTTTCCGCCCAGGAAACGCGCGAGACGTTGGCGCGGCTGGTCGCGAATTTGCGTCCTGATTTGTATCGCGACGGCGTCTGGACACTAGACTACCGGCGCTTACGCGTGGCGGCTCGTAAAGTCGACTAGCTCTTCCGTAGATCGTTCTTGAGATCGCGCAAGAGCTGCTCGGTGTCGCCGCTCTTCAAATCCTGTTCCAGCCGCCGCAGCGCCAGGCCGACGATGTCGCGATGATGAAGCTTGGACCCGATTTCGTCGGCATCGCTCAGCCGCAGCCACAGCTCGTGCAAGCGGTCGACATCTTCGGGCCACAAACGCGGCGGATGCGGGCCCAGATTGACGAAAATGGAGGGCCGGTCGGGACTGATGATCTCCAGCGAAAAGGCATGCCGCGGCTCCGGCAGATGTTCCCAGGCGAGGCCGATGCGCCGCGCCAGCTCTTCCGACGTCATGCGCGCTGAAACGCCCGTCACCAGCCGCGAGCATTGCAGCTTGGCCGCCGATTGCACCATGGCGTCGAACGGATTTACGGCCGGAACCTCCAGCAGCTCCACTGGCTTGCCTTCTTTTTCGGCTATCTCAACCACGTGGGTGAACAGCTCGCGCTCGTAATCGCTGAAGATCTGATCGTCGGACAGATCGTATTCACCCGACCCGGCCGAAATGGTACGCACCGTCATCACCACGATGTCGTGCCGCCGGAGATTGGTTTTTTGCAGCACTTTTCTCAAGTGCTCCATATTGTGATAATCGCGGACCGCAACCAGCACGCACCCCGGCCGCGCATGCAGCACCGCCGAACTGATTTGGGGCTCATGCTCCAAGTTGAATTCCTCTAGCGGTTTTTTCTGCAAGTGCTGCAAGCGGCGCTTGCGGGCGTTCACGTGCTCGGAAATCGTGAAGACCACGAACACGACCAAGGTGAATGCCAGTCCATAAATGGTCGCAATCTGTTTCGAAAAAAGATTGGCGACTGCCACGAAGCCCAGAATCAGCGTGGTCACTCCCAGCCCGACCGGAATCTCCACACCGCGCAGCCGGATGTTGAATGGAAATTTGTATTCCTGGTCGTGGCGTTGGTAGCGCAGCACCATCACACCCAGCGATTTCAAAAAGAAGCTCCACACCACGCCGAACGCGTAGGCCTCGCCCAGCAGATACATGTCGCCGCGGCTGGCAATGATGGTGGTCACTTGCAGCAGCGTGATCAGGTTGATGATGCGATGGGTGGTGCCGAAGCGCTTGTGCGGCTTGCGAAACCAATCCAGCAGGACGCCGTCTTCAGCCACGCGATTCAACACCCCGTTGGCGCCGATGATAGAAGTATTCACGGCGCCGGAAAGAATCAGAATTCCGACGATGACAACGAAGATGTGGAACAGCAGCTTCAGCAGCTCTGGCCCCACCAGGCGCATCGCCAAGCCGCCCAGCAGATTGTCGGCGTACAGATTGCGGATGTCGGACGGACTGATGATTATTCCTGCCAGAACCGTGATCACGCCTGTGCAGATCACCGCGTACCAGCAGACGATGTTGGCGGTGGTCCGCAGGTTTTTCAGTTTCGGATAGGCGATCTCGCGATAGACCTGCGCCAGTGTTTCAAAGCCGCTCATCGAAAGCAGCGCGTGGCCGAAGGCGATGGTCACGGCCACCAGCGGGATGGCCGGCCAGATGGTTCCCTTGAACCAGCCCAATGCGTCCGGATTAGCCGGGCTGAACTGTAGGTTGCGCGGCACGGGCGCGGGAGGCAGCGATGCGTGGCCTCGCAGCAGAATCGTCAACGGCGCCCAGATTAAGAACGCGACCACCATTACTGTGGTGATCTGCATGATGCGTAGCGCCTTGCCGCTCGATTCGTGAATCCCTTTAATGTTCGTCCACCAGAAGTACGCCGTCACCACGACCGCGAAGAACGCCGCGAAATAGTTCACGTTGAAGGGGAACGATTGTCCCATCATTTTCGCGATTTCGTCCAGCAAATGGCCCAGGTATTGGCCGGCGCTGACCACGCTGATGGGTCCGGTGAGGATGTAGTCGAACACCAGCGCCGATACCGACAGCCGCGCCATGAACGACCCCATGCTGTCTTTAACCACGATGTACACGCCGCCGCGCACAAACATGCTGCAGCTTTCCATGTAGACGGAGCGGACCGCGAAACTGAACAACATCACGGCGAGCACGAACCAGGGAGCGGCGGGACCGACGGCGGTTTCGGCGATACCGCCCGCGTAGTAAGCCGATGAGGCGAGGTCGGAAAGAACAATCGCGGCGCCTCGCCAGAAGCTTATGAAGGAGAGAGCTACGGTGGTGGCCACCACGACCTTGGCAGTGTTCGTGGTGGGCCGGCTACCTTCGGGCGGCATCAAAACGAGCGATTCCCCGATTTCAATTTTACTGGAGGCACAGCTTCTATCCTACGATGAGCATGTGGGACGCGCGCAAGCAATTCAGATCGCCCATGATCTTCAAGCGCGAGGCTACCTGGCCTGGCTGGTGGGAGGCTGTGTGCGCGATCTGGTGTTAGGCCGCGAACCGAAGGACTACGATATCGCAACCGACGCGACCCCCGATCAACTGCGCGAGATCTTCCCCGGGGCGCAACTGGTGGGCGCGCAGTTTGGCGTGATTCTGGTAGAGGGCTTGGAAGTAGCCACCTTTCGCAGCGATCATTCTTACCGGGACGGGCGGCATCCCGGACGCGTGACGTTCGAAAAGGACCCCAGGCAAGACGTGCTGCGGCGCGACTTCACTATCAATGCTCTGCTGCTCGATCCGGCGCATGTGAACGATCCCGCCGGGCATGTGGTGGATTACGTAGGCGGCCTGGAGGATCTGAAGAACGGCGTGATCCGCGCCATCGGTGTTCCGGCGCAGCGCTTCGAAGAGGACCATCTGCGCATGCTGCGCGCCATCCGCTTTGCGGCGCGCTTTGGTTTCGAAATCGAGCCCGGCACGTTCGCGGCGATCCGCGAAATGCACCAGCGCATCGCACGCGTTTCCCCGGAGCGCGTTCGCGAAGAGCTGAGCAGAATTCTGACCGAAGGCGGCGCGCGCCGCGGGTTCGAACTGCTGGACGCATCCGGCCTGCTTCAAGACATCCTGCCCGAGGTGGCCGCCATGAAGGGTGTCGAGCAGCCGCCCGAGTTTCATCCGGAGGGCGACGTATGGACCCACACACTGATCATGCTGGAAGGCCTCCACGAACCCACGCCTACGCTGGCCTGGGGTGTGTTGCTGCACGACGTGGGCAAACCTGGGACGTTCCGCATCGCGGATCGCATCCGTTTCGACGGCCATGTGGAGTTGGGCGAACGCATCGCGCGCGAGATTCTGGCGCGGCTGCGCTTCTCCAACGCCGACATCGAACAGATCGTCGCGCTGATCGCCAATCACATGCGCTTCACTCACGTGCATCAGATGCGCGAGAGCACTCTTAAAAGGATGCTGCGGCTGGATCGATTCGCCGAACACCTGGAGCTGCATCGTCTGGATTGCTCGTCGAGCCACGGCAATCTGGACAACTACCAGCTCGCGAAATCCAGGTTCGAGCAAGCGCCGGCCGAAGTTCTGCGGCCCGCGCGCCTGGTCACGGGAGACGATCTGATCGCTGCCGGTTACCGGCCCGGTCCGGATTTTTCGCGCATGCTGGAAGCGGCCGAGGATGCGCAACTGGAATCGCGCATCGCCTCGAAAGAACAGGGGCTGGATCTGATCCGGCTGCTTTTCGGTCCTCCCGCCGTGGACCAGCACCCGCAGCGCTAGAATTCATCGAGGAGGATCAAATGAGCGACAGCCCAGAAGACAACAAGCTAGGCGATGAAGAAGGCGCGACGGCGCGACGCAGTTTCTTATCCGGCGCAGCCGCGGCCGGGCTGATCGGAGCCGCCGCAGTAGGCTCAGCGCTGGCCCAGCAGAGCTCTGCTCAAGATCCTCAACCGCCCAAAGGCCTCGGACCGCGCGCCATGGTGGACAATCGTTTTCCGATCACTTACCAGACCGCAGTGACGGAGGGCGTCCGCGTTCTCACGCAGTTTTTCGTCGCCCTGAGCCAGCGCGATCTCAAGGGGATCGCGGATCTGATGCATTTTCCCTTTGTCTCGTTCGAAGGCATCGAGGCCGTGTTGGTCGAAACGCCGGAAGCAATGTTGGCGCACGCGCCCGCGTCCATCAACATGTCCGAGAACCCGGAGCGATACTCGGATCACGACGGCTATCTCAAACCCGGCGCCTACGACGTGTTCGATGGCCTGGAGGTTCTCAATTGCGACCCCGTGCTGGCCGGGCTTTCGCTGCGCTACAACCGGTACTCTAGCGATGGCAAGAAGCTGACGCGCTGCGATGGCGTGTACTCGGTTACCAACAACGATGGCAAATGGGCCATTCAGATGATGTCCACCATATTCACTCCCGCCCAAATGACCGGCGTCACGTTCACCGACACCATCGAAGCAGCCAAACGCTGCCGCATCGATCATGACCTGGCTTATCAGGTGTCGGATCGCAGCGTGGACGCGCCAACTTCGCAATTGGGACGCACTGCTGCCGTGGCCAATACCGGCGGGCAGCCCTGGACGCTTGGCCCGGCCGGACGCGCCATGGAGCAGTTCAAAGTGAAAGGGATCAAAACGCGGGTGCGCATTACAGAAGTGACTCCCGAGAGCCGCGCCAGAATTCAGCCCAGCTCAAACCCGCCGGCCGACTACGCCAACTACCGCGCGCTTTTTCCGCAAGCCGGGTTGGGCAACTGGGGCTGGGTGTACGGTGTGCTTCCAGAAACGCGCGTGCTGCACGCCACTTTCGACAAAGCGCACATGTTTTCGGGCGCGATTCGCTTCACCGCGGCGGGCGAGGAATGTAGCTACAACGCCGACCTGTCGGTGATCACCTACAGGAAAGGCCACTGGGGCCGGGCCGGCACGCTGGCCTACACGACGCCGCACGACCGCTCCAACGACGTGCTGCGAGCGTGACACGGCAGGCGTCCGCATTGACTTTCGAAACGTGGCAACGATATAGTGTTTTCCATCGATACCAGCGCTCCCGGTTCGCTCCGCCAGCGCGGTCCATGGCCAAAACGGGGATGTTTTGCGCGAAGAAAGGAAGACTGCGTGAGTCGAAAGAATGTTTTTCATCTGGCCCCTCTGGCGGGCCTGCTGGTTTGCGTGACCCTGCCCTTATTTGGACAATCGGGAGCAAAAAATGGAGAGTGGCCCACCTATGGCGGAGATCTGGGCTCCACGCGCTACTCCCCGCTCGATCAGATCAATGCCTCCAATTTCGACAAGCTCGAAGTAGCGTGGCGATTCAAGACCGATAGTCTGGGCCCCCGCCCCGAGTTTCAATATGAATCGACGCCGCTCATGGTGCACGGCGTGATCTACGTGACCGCGGGCACCCGCCGCGACGTGGTTGCCCTCGACGCCGCCACCGGCGAGATGCTCTGGATGCACAGCGAGGACGAAGGCAAGCGCGGTCAAAACGCTCCGCGGCAGCTCTCCGGGCACGGTGTCTCCTATTGGACTGATGGGCGCGAGGAGCGCATCCTTTATGTCACGCCAGGTTACCGGCTGATCGCGCTGAACGCCAAGACGGGCGTGCCGGTCTCGAGCTTTGGCAACAACGGCGTCGTGGATCTCAAGGAGAATGACGACCAGCAAATCGATTTGGAGACCGGCGAAGTGGGGCTGCATTCGACTCCGCTGGTGGCTGGCGACGTGGTGGTGGTGGGCGCGGCGCACAAAGCCGGCGGAAATATTCCCAGCTACAGGCACATCGTGGGCTACGTGCGCGGATTCGACGCTCGCACCGGCAAGCGGCTGTGGATTTTCCACACCATTCCAAAACCCGGCGAATTCGGCATCGAAACCTGGCTCAACGATTCGTGGTCCTATACCGGCAACACCGGCGTGTGGGGGCAGATGTCGGCGGACCTTGCGACTAACACACTCTACCTGCCGGTCGAGTTGCCCACTGGAGATTATTACGGCGGTCATCGCCCGGGCGCCGGATTGTTCGGCGAGAGCATCGTCGCTGTCGATCTCCACACCGGCCAGCGCAAGTGGCATTACCAACTTGTGCATCACGGGATCTGGGATATGGACATCCCGTGTGCGCCCATCCTGACCGACATCACTGTGAACGGCCAGACCGTACCGGCGCTCGCGCAGCCGACCAAACAAGCCTTCCTGTACGTGTTCAATCGCGTAACCGGCAAGCCGATCTGGCCGATGGAAGAGCGTCCGGTTCCGCAAGGCGATGTTCCGGGCGAGTGGTATTCGCCCACGCAGCCGTTCCCAACCAAGCCACCGGCCTACGACAACCAAGGCGTGACGCCGGACAGCTTGATCAACTTCACGCCGGAGCTGCACGAAGAAGCCCTGAAGCTGGTTTCCAAATACAAGATCGGGCCGATATTTACCCCGCCGGTGGTCAGCAATCCGGACGGTCCTTTGGCTGCCATCACGTCGCCCGGATCGCTGGGCGGTACAAACTGGCCCGGCGGTTCGTACGATCCTGAGACGCACACTGTGTATGTGTTCTCGCAGACGGCGACGGCCTTGCTTGGTCTGGTGAAGCCCGACCCATCGAAATCGGACATGAACTACATCCAGGGCACCGCACGTCCGGGCGGGCGCGCGGAAGCTGCTCCGGGCGGTGGTGTTGGCGCGCCGGCCGCGGCGGCAGGGCGCGGTGGACGTGGCGGGCGCGGTGGACGCGGTGGCGCGGAGGGAGGCGAAGGCGGGTTCGGCCTGAACGTCCACGGCTTGCCGCTGTTGAAGCCACCCTACGGCCGCATCAGCGCGATCAGCCTCGACAAGGGCGACATCGTCTGGCAGGTCGCGCACGGCGAAACTCCGGACAACGTGAAGAACAATCCGGCGCTCAAGGGCCTGGATATCCCCCGCACGGGACGCTCGGGCATCATCGGCGTGCTGACAACCAAGACGCTGGTGATCGCCGGCGAAGCAGGCTTCTTTACGACGCCCAACGGCCAGCGCGGCGCGATGCTGCGCGCTTACGACAAGGCGACCGGCAAGGAAGTGGGCGCGGTGTACATGCCCGCCCCGCAGAGCGGCTCGCCCATGACCTACATGCTGAACGGCCAGCAGTACATCGTGTTAGCGATCAGCGGCGCCGGCTACAGCGGCGAGCTGATAGCGTTCAAGCTGGGCGCATAAATTCTGCTGGGCGCCTCGGCGTATCGGTGAGCAGTGATTACCACGCAGACAGCAATGGTCCTTTTCGGGATCTCATTGTTCTTGTGCGGCGTTGCCTCCGTTTGTACAATCCTGGTTCATGTTAGAAGCAATCAAGCGGCTCCGTGGGATCTCGGCCTAATATGGAATTGGTCTAACGTGGCACGGACATACAAGCTGGCCTGTCCCGAGGGCCGTCTGTTGGTCTGGCGCGCGGTGTTCCTGGCGCTGGGAGTTTTTTCGTTCGCCGCGATGCTGTTCGTCCTACTTGCAATGGCAATAAAGAGCCACACCTAGCGAGCCGCCCGTTACTTTGACCTGCACCTGCCCATTGGCCAGCAGCACAGGAATCCGCGCGCTCTCACCAGTCGCTCACAATCACCAACAGCGGCCAGGCTCGCTGAAGCTCGCGCCGACCTACACCTTCTGCGATCTTCCCCTATTCTCGCCGCATATCAGAATTTAAACTGCAAGCCCAGCTGGAACATGCGCGGGTTCGCGATGACCGTCGGCGTACCGCCGCCCAGCCCGCCCTTGGAGGCCGGCAGGAAAGGCGTGATCGAGCTTCCCAACGCATAGCTTTCATTCAGGACCGTACTCGTATTGATCAGGTTGAA
This sequence comes from Bryobacteraceae bacterium, assembly GCA_035501355.1. Lineage (GTDB taxonomy): Bacteria > Acidobacteriota > Terriglobia > Bryobacterales > Bryobacteraceae > Palsa-89. The sequence continues at coordinate 8,854 of DATJWJ010000115.1, forward strand.
CACCTGCAGTTGACCCATCAAGCTGTACTTCTCGCGGAAAATGAATTTCTTCCGGATGCCGACGTCGACCTGGTTATAACGCGGCGCCCGCAGGCTCCCGGGAGCAGCCAATTGGATCGTCTCCGAACTTTGCGCCAAGCCGCCATCAACCAGGCCGCCCGGCGTAGGGCAGTTACAGTTGGATGGATACTTGGTCGCGGAAGTGATGGTCCAGTTCACCATCTTGAACCCGGACTGATCGCCCGCGAACGTGGTCAGCGGCGTGTACGATGTTGTCTGGTAGCTGGCGTATTGGCTGAAAACCGGCGACGAGTAAATCGAAACGCTTCCTTCAAAGCCCCACTTGATTGGCATGTTGGCTTGCATTTGGAACTCGTGCAGCCACGGAATGCCAACATTCTGTCCCAAACTTTGATACAAGCCTCCCGACCAGTCGCAGAACCGGTTGTAATTCGGATCGTTCAAGTAATTGGCGCCCGCGGTCTCGTCGCACTCCTTGTCGATCTGATGTTCGATCGTCCATCCGAAGTTGAAGAAGCCGCCGCGCGCCAAACGGCCGGTAACGGAGGTCTCGAATCCCTGGTAGTAGTTGCTCCGCAAACTTTGAGGAGCGTTGGTCTCGTGCAGCGCAGGCGTCACGCCGCTGGCATATTGTTTGGCCAGGTTATAGACGGTGACCGGCGAGCCGTCCAGCGGGTTATAAATCGTGGTGGGCGTCCAGGCCGACGGCGGAACCGCGTAATTCAGCAGCAACTGCTGCTGATAGTCCGATACCCGGTTCCAGATAAAGTTCGCCGTAATACTGTGCCACAGTTGCTGCTGCACACCGACGTTGTACTGCCATTGATATTCGCGATGGAAATTCGGATCCAGGCTGATATTCGGAAGTATGCCGAAGCTCGGATTCGGATTTACGCCAAGTTGGCCCACTGGGACCGCGCTGTTCGGCGTGCCCGCAGGAGCAAAGCCGCCGGTCGGATAGCAGTTGGCCGGCTGGTTGGTGGCAAAGCAGGGCGATGTTCCGCCGTTCCAGAACACGGCTTCGTTCGTCAGCAGCATGGGGTTGAAGTTATTCAGGTTCTGCTGAACCAGCGGCGTATTGTACTTGCCGATCCCGGCTTTGACGGCCGTTCTGTGATTGCCAAACACGTCGTACACACCGCCCAGGCGGGGCGACCAATCCTTGAAGCAGGAAACGCCCTTGAGTGAGTTGCAGTCGATCAGTGGGAAATTGCGGGCCGGAACAAAACGTCCGCCCGGGGCACTCTGCGGATTGATGTCGTTGTTCAGATACTCCCAACGAAGGCCAGCCGTGATAGCGACCCGCTTGAACGTCCAAGTGTCCTGCCCGTAAATTCCGAGGTCGTTGTTGAGATAAAACTTCTCATAAACCGGGGTGTCATACGCCAGGAAATTCAGCGGCACGCCACTTGAGAACTGGGCGATTCCGTCGCCGTTATACTGATAATTCTGGTAAGCCGGTCCGTAGCTGCTTCCAATCCCGAATTTCACCTGGTGCGCCCCGGTGATGTATTGTCCGGTCGCATTCCAAACATAGCGGTCAAACTTGTACCAGACATTCGACCCGCCCGAAATGCTGCGTGCCTTTTTGACAATGTCCTGTTCGGCAACGTCGGCAAACCAAGTGGGCGTGAACGGCGTTTGTAACACGCCCGGCTGATTCAATACAAAGTAGTCCAGCTTGTCGAACGACCATCCACCCTGGAAGATCAATTTCGGAGTGGGGGTGGCCGTAATTCTGCCCTGCATGATGTAATACATCACCGGCTTGCGATAGTCGGACGATTGCAGCGGATTGGTATCGTTATAGCCGCCCGAACCCGAGACAATGTCGTCGCCGATGTATTTCCAGTCACGAGTCCACATCATGGTCGCTTTCAATTTCGAATTGACCTGCCAGGCCAAGCGAATCGTTCCGTCGTAGATGTGGTCCAGCTCGATTCCCGGTGAACCGTTGGAATAAAACGACCCGGCCGATTCCAGGTTGCTCAACTGCTTGCGGCCTGTAATGAGGAACCAGAGCCGGTCTTTCAGAATCGGACCACCGACCGATCCGTCGAAATCCTGAATCTCGGTCACTTTGGATTGCCCCACCAGGCCGCGGGCAGTTAGTGCCGCAGTGGTGTTGGTGCCGACAAAGCTGCCGGGTACCCACGACAGGAAAAGATCCGAGTGGAACTGATTCCCTCCATCCTTGGGGATCATATTCACGTACGCGCCGCCGGCGGAAACCTCGACTGGGACATTATTGGCCATCTGCGTGGACTCGGAGAAAATCTCGTTGTCGACGTAAGTCTGGATCTGGCCGTCGCCCTGGGTGGTATTGATCAGCAGGCCGTCCAATAAGTAAGTGGTGCGCTGCGAGGAGTTGCCATGCACCGCAATGTAGGTTTGCTGGACTTGCATCGAGCCGCCCACGTCCGGCGTATTCAGGTGGATGCCCGGTGTGTACGACGCCACCGACTGCATGTTGCGCGCCGATGGCACCTCATCGATGTCGGTTCGGGTTAAATCCTGCGGGTGCGCGACGTTTTGGATGTCGACGGTTTGCACGGTCGCCTCGACGTTCACCGTTTCGCCCACCGAGCCGACTTTCATCTCCGCGTCCACGGGAACCGTAGTGTTCACCGCCACCGTGACCTGCTGCTTGACGGTGGAGAACCCTTGCATGGTGAAAGTCAAGGTGTAGTTGCCGGGGTTAAGATCGACAATCGCGTAGCGGCCGTCGCCGCCCGTGGTCACGCTCCGCGATCCTTCAATCAGCACCGGGCTGGCGGCTTGCACTGTTACGCCCGCCATCACGGCGCCCGAGCTGTCCTTGGCCTGTCCCGCGATGCTGCCGTACTGCGCATGCGCGGCCGGCGCCAAAATTAGCAGGACTCCAAGGATCGCAAGAACAGTGAAGATAAATCTTGTCTGTAGCATCGTGCCCCCTTTAGCCTGATCCAAACTTCTGGGTCGAGATTATATTTCAGGCCTGTGCCGGTGTAAAGGGGCCCTTTGGGGCTACGAGAGGTACCGAGAGCCGGCTTAAGGGAACTTTTTGCGGAATCACCAGAGTTTTTGCAGAATCACCAAAAAACATGTCATCCAATGGGCTTGTCTGATGGCCCTAACGCTGATACGCTGGGAGGGGTTTTCTACGTATTTCGGACCAGTGTTGCGGAAAATGGTCGCCGGCTTGCCACCCACGGCGCGCGACCATCTCTTCATGGTCTTAAGCCAGTACGCGACTCCGGTTGGTAAGCAACGGCTCGGGACTTCATCAATTGAAGGCGGACTCGCACTCGCTAAGGAAAATGGGTTCGAACCGGCTCATATTGTTGACGTCGGCGCGTTCGCCGGCGAATGGGGGCGCCTCGCACGGCGCGTATTCCCCAACGTTCCGCTGCTGATGATTGAGGGCAACGGGGAAAACGAGGCGGCTCTCCAATGTGCGGCCGCGGAACTGGGAGATGCAAGCTACCAGATTGCATTGCTGGGTGCGGAACAACGTCCAGCCGTCCTCTTTTACAGGAACGGAAAAGGCACGTCAGTCTTAAAGGAACTGACTGCTTATCAGACCATCCCAGAGCGCGCGGACATGCATACCCTGGATACACTGGCTGCCGATCTCGCGGGACCGCTTCTGTTAAAGCTCGATGTCCAGGGATACGAACTCGAAGTGCTTCGCGGCGGTCAAGAAACCCTGCAGCGGCCAGAGCTTGTGCTTCTCGAGGTCTCCCTGCTGCCTTACAACGAAGGGGCGCCGCTGTTCGCCGACGTGGTTCGATTCATGTCCGAGGCTGGCTATGCCCTCTTTGATATCTGCGATCAAGCACGGCGCGAGAGCGACGATGCGCTATTCCAGGCCGACATCCTTTTTGCGAAGGCTGACAGTAAGCTTCGAGCAAAGAAGCCATTCTGGCGGGCCGAGCACGCGGACTCTATTCTTCAAACGGTTCCATCGAAAAATAGCCAATAGAAATGGCCGGGGACTATCACGCCTCTAGCTGGATCCGGTTCAGCCGGGTCGGTTCAGTGGTTGCCATTCAATTCTCATTGTTGAAGGAAATTGCGCGGCGAGCCCGCATGCATCCTCAAGGCGACAGGATCAGCATTGCTACTTCGCCCTTGGCCCAACTGCGCAGCCGGGCGATAACGCATAAGAGTGGGCATTTCGTTTTTTCGAAGATTGTTCATAGTGCTCGTCGCCGGCACCGCACCTGAAGAATTTAACATACAAAACTTTGTAATACACCGGCCCGATGCTCCGGTTCGCCGGAAGTGCGCAGCTTTCCCAATACGATCGAAGGTCTAGACGAGCCCGTACGCCGCGACTTCGGGTCCAGGCCAAGGGACTGTAGGCATATTCAATCGCCACATCAGGGCTTCTCATTTTGGTACTTAGTTCCGGATCGGCTCGATCCTTCATTTTTCGTTGTGATTGTCGCTTCTTCGACCATGGAAGCTTTCCAAGGTCAGAACTTATAGTCGATTCCCAGCCACTTGAATGCTGTGGCACGCTGAGATTTAGCGCGGGAGCGGCCCGGGCCAGCGCGGCTTGGCCTGATGAGCGCCGAAAGATTACTGGTTTGGCTGTCTCTGCCTTGACCTCTTTTGCAATAGCGATTGTCCCTTGGATCGCGAAGACTAGATGGCTGTGGTTGTCGAGTTCTTGCGCGCCAACAGTTTCCTGACCGACCGCTGGCTCACTTGCATTCGCTCGGCCACTTGGGCTTGCGCAATCTGCGTCGATTCGGCCAACTTCAGCCAGTGCAGCCGATCTCGTTCGCTTTGCTCATCTCAATTCGTTCCACCTCCCAATTTCTGTTGTTCCGATAGGAACTCTCTACTTGGCTCTAATAGCAAATTCTTATGTGGCGGCGGCACAAAAGAAGAATGCAAAAAAGGAATGCAAAAAAGAATGCCCTGGCGCGCTCTTTCTGATATGGTATTCTGAGCGTTCTAAAGCAAGGAGGCCCCGTTGAAACTCTATTCCATCATCGCAGCAGCGTGCTTCGGCGCACTCGCGTTCGGCCAGGAACCGGCCACACCCGCGCCCGAGATCCCATTTGATTCGGTTCCCAATTTGCTCAAGCTTCCCGCGGATATGTATCTGGGCGAAGCGTCCGGCGTCGCCATCAATTCCAAGAAACACATTTTCGTCTTTACTCGCGGCAACTCCACCGGCCCCGCTTTTGGCGCTACCGCCGCGGAGATCCTCGAGTTTGATCCCCAGGGGAAGTTCATCCGCGAAATCGGCCACAACTTGTATGCCTGGTCCTTCGCCCACGCCATTCGCTTCGACAAAGAGGATAACCTCTGGGCGGTGGACAAAGGCAGCAACATGATCATCCGCTTCAATCCGGAAGGCCGCGTCACGATGACGTTCGGCCGGAAAGCGGAAGCCTCGGATGAAAACGCCCATCCGCTGGAACATCCGCGTCCGCCGCTGCCGGCCCAACCCGGCTCGTTCCGCCAGCCCACCGACGTGACCTGGGACCCGCAAGGCGACATCTTCATCAGCGATGGCTACATCAACTCTCGCGTCGCCAAGTTCGACAAGAACGGCGATTGGGTTAAGCAGTGGGGGGATTATACTAAGCCCGAGGATCGCGAGCATCCTAAAGAGTTCGAACTGAACACCCCCCACACCATAGCCTCCGATGCAAAGGGCAACATCTATGTGGGTGACCGCGGCAACCGCCGCATCATGGTATACGATTCCGACGGGAGCTTTATCCGCGAGATTCGTATCAACGTTCCCCCACCCCAGGTCATCCATCCCTGGATGGGTGCCATGCCCAACGCTCAGGGCCTGGCAGCTCAGAACGGGGCGCCCTGGGCCATCTGCATCACGCCCGGCCCCGGGACCCAGTACCTATATAGCGCCGACGCCATGCCAGGCCGCATTTACAAGCTGTCGCTCGAAGGCCAGGTTCTGGGCGTGTTGGGCAGCATGGGCCACCAAATGAAGCAATTTGGGTGGATTCACGAACTGGCCTGCCCGTCGGAGAACGAAATCTACGCTGGAGAATTGCTTAACTGGCGCGTCCAGAAGCTGATTCTGCATCCTGGGAAATCTTCCACCTCAACTAATTAAGGCAAATACCTGAGCGGGCGTAAGTTTTTCCGGGCACCGGGCTCAAATGCCCGCTCAGGTGCCTCAAAAGGGCCATTGACTGAGAATTGTCAACGACTTAAACTGTATCCAGCTGTAGTCTACCCTGAAGGAGGGATGGGTCGTGACGTCTAGAGTCAGATTCCAATCCACAGTAGTTCGTCTATCCCTGAGCGTGCTAGCAACGGGCGCCGTGCTTCTGGCCGGCGATACTACCGGCGCAACACAAACCACCAAAGTTCCAACGTTCACTAAGGACATCGTGCCGATTCTCCAGGCCAGGTGCCAGGAGTGCCATCGGCCCAACGCCATGGCGCCGATGTCGCTGTTGACTTACGAAGAAGCGCGCCCCTGGGCTCGCTCGATCAAAGAGCGTGTCGTAAAGCGCCAGATGCCGCCATGGCATCTGGACAAGAGCGTCGGCGTGCAAAGTTTCCAGAACGACATGTCGCTGAGCGACGCGCAGATTGCGACCATCGTGAAGTGGGTGGATTCCGGCGCACCGCAGGGCGATCCCAAGGATATGCCGCCGCCCAAGGTTTTCCCCAAGGACGATGAGTGGCAGCTCCAGAAAGTCTACAACCGCCCGCCCGACATGATCATCAAGTCGGACGACTACACCATGCCGGCCGTGAGCCAGGACCAATGGTGGAAGCCGGTGGTTGACCTCAACGTGAAGGACGACCTGTGGGTCAAGGCCGTCGAGATGCGGCCAGGCACCACTGCGGGCCGCAAAATTACGCACCACGCGCTGGCTCATCTGATCCAGGACGATCCGGATGCTAAGGACAATCCGGAAGACGTCGCGCTGGGACAGGGCGGCGTGCTGATGGAATGGGCGGTGGGCAAGAACTACGACATCTATCGTCCCAATACCGGCAAGCTGATCCGGCCGGGCGCGAAGATCTGGTGGGACATCCACTACCATGCTGTCGGCGAGAAGATCACCGATCACGTTGAGTTGGGTGTGTGGCTCTATCCCAAAGATCAGAAGCCGAAGTATCGCACCTATCTCACCGGTTTCCAGGGCACCACGGCAGGCGCGGGCAGCCGCTTGGACATCGAGCCCAACACCGTTTCAGTCAGCCAGGGCTTCCATGTGCTGAAGGAACCGGCTATCCTCGGCAACTTCCAGCCGCATATGCATCTGCGGGGCAAGGCCATGTTGCTGGAAGCGATCCTGCCGGATGGCACGACGCAGACCATCAGCTACGTGGATCATTTCAACTTCAACTGGATGACCAACTACATCTACACCGACGACGCCGCTCCAGTGTTGCCGAAGGGCACCATCATTCACGTGGTTGCCTGGCATGACAACACCACCGCCAATCCGTTTAATCCGGATCCGAATCAGTGGGTAGGCTGGGGCGATCGCACTGTCGATGAGATGGCGCATGCCTGGGTGAACGTCACTTACATTTCCCAAGAGGACTATGATAAGTGGGCCGCCACTCACAAGAAGTCGAACGGTCGGCCGACCGCGGCGCTGGCAACTAGCCCGGACGCATCCCGCAACTAACTTTTCGCGCTCTCCGACTGGCGGCAGCTTCTTCGGAGGCTGCCGCTTTTTTGTTTGGCCGCTGCTCCTTTGACGATTGACACTGCGGATCAGTGCAGTTAGACTACATGTACCAGAAGGAGGGATGGGTCGTGACATCTAAAGTCAGATTCCAATCCGGAGCGCTTATTCGTCTATCCCTGAGCGTGCTCGCGACAGGCGCTGTGCTGATGGCCGGCGATACGGCCGGAGCAACACAAACAACCAAGGTTCCGACATTCACCAAGGACATCGTGCCGATCTTACAGGCCCGCTGCCAGGAATGCCACCGGCCCAACGCGATGGCCCCGATGTCGCTGCTCACGTACGAGGAAGCTCGCCCGTGGGCCCGCTCCATCAAGGAGCGCGTGGTGAAACGTCAGATGCCGCCCTGGCACCTGGATAAGAGCGTCGGCATTCAAAGCTTCCAGAACGACATGTCGCTCAGCGATGCGCAGATCGCGACCATCGCGAAGTGGGTTGATTCCGGTGCACCGCAAGGCGATCCCAAGGACATGCCGCCGCCCAAGACCTTTCCTAAGGAAGGCGAATGGCAGCTCGCAAAAGTTTACGGCCGCCCGCCCGACATGATCATCAAGTCGGACGACTACACCATGCCGGCCGTGAGCCAGGATCAATGGTGGAAGCCGGTGGTAGACCTCAACGTGAAGGACGATCTGTGGGTCAAAGCCGTCGAGATGCGCCCCGGCACAGCTGCGGGCCGCAAGATTACGCACCATGCTCTGGCTCATCTGATCCAGAGCGAGACAGACGCCAAGGCGGCTGATAGCGGCGATGACGCAGCCGTCGGGCAACAGGGCGGGGTGCTGATGGAATGGGCGGTCGGCAAGAACTACGACATCTATCGCCCCGACACTGGCAAACTAATCCGGCCGGGCGCCAAGATCTGGTGGGATATTCACTATCATGCCGTCGGCGAAAAGGTCACCGATCACGTCGAGCTGGGCGTGTGGCTCTACCCGAAAGATCAGAAGCCGAAGTATCGGACCTATTTGACGCTTTTTGGGGCTACCGGCAAGGGTCTCGACATCCAGCCCAACACGATCAACGTCAGCCAGGGCTTCCATGTGCTGAAGGAACCGGCCATCCTGGGCAACTTCCAGCCGCATATGCATCTACGCGGCAAGGCGATGCTGCTGGAGGCGATTCTGCCGGACGGCACCACGCAAACGCTCAGCTATGTCGACCATTTCAACTTCAACTGGATGACCAACTATATCTACACCGACGATGCAGCCCCGGTTCTACCGAAGGGCACTATCGTTCACGTGGTTGCGTGGCATGACAACACCACCGCAAATCCGTTCAATCCCGATCCGGACCAATGGGTGGGTGGAGGCGATCGGACGGTGGACGAGATGGCGCACGCCTGGGTCAATGTCACTTACATTTCCCAAGAGGATTATGATAAGTGGGCCGCGACGCATAAGAAGTCCAATGCCCGTCCGACTGCGTCGCTGAACAACACACCAGCGAACAACAACTAGCCACCTCCGTTCTAAGACCAGCGGCAGCTTCTTCGGAGGCTGCCGCTTTTGTTTTTGTAGCTCCCGCTATGCTTGGCGCTTGAAAAACCCATGCTAAACTGAGCGGATGCCTGCAAGGCTTCTGCCGGTATTTATCGCAACTCTTCTTGCAAATTCATCGGGATTTGGGCAACTACGACCCAGTCTGCTCGCTGCGAAGAAAAACACCCGGCCGCCTCTAACCCGGAAAACTGCCTCGGGCGCAGTGGGTACCTTGTGGCTCGAGGCTTACAACCAAGACGGATCGGCCGTCAGCGCCGCGGATTTCTCCAACATCACGAACTATTCAGCTTCGCCACAGTGGTTCTTGGGGTTGGACTACGGCGTTTTTCCCATGGGAACACCACCCGCAGTCGCGCAGTCTGGAAGCGGTCCCGGCAGCGCATCGCAGGACGGCACACAGTACGTTTCTTTCACCGTTCCGGCGAACCAGGCCGTTTACTTCACGTGTTTGTGGAAAGCGCCGAATATCGGTACCGTCTTCATGCGCGCGGATAATCAGGGCCTCGGATACACTCTGGCGCCAAACGAGACTCGCGTGCTACAGATTCCCTACGAATTCGCGTCGTCGGAATATGCAGTGGCGGCTCAGATCGCATCCAACGCCTCGGTCTCAGCGCAATCGCAGGCCATGCTGGCTCAAGCCAACGCGTTATTGCAGATCGCGACCAATGCTCCCGACAACATCACACGCGCGGTCGCATCCTATCAGGCGCTGGGTGCCATCATGCCCCTGAAGGAGCAAATGATCGTTGAAATAAGCAATGCCTCCATTGCCCGCTCCGGCTATCGTCACGATTTCGTGTTGAATTACGAAGGCTTCGGGTCATGGCAAGCTTCGGCGAATCTGGCCAACTACACCTCGGCGCGAGTCGCGGGATTCACGTACCTGCTTACAGTCCCGGACTGGAACCAAATCTCTCCCACTCGCGGCGTCTATGATTTTTCGTCCTTCGATGCGCAGGTGAATGCAGCGCTCGCATTGGGTTACGACTTGTCAGTGAGCGGAGTGAATCAGGCGATTGGAAGCATGCCAGCCTGGGTCCAAAGCCTGTCCTTAGACGACATGAAAAGCGTGTTCTACCAAAACGCCTTTATGTTTGTGCAGCGCTATCAGGGAAAAATCAAATCCATCTATCCGCAATCCGAGCCCGAACTCGCGGTCCAGGGGCACAGCGTGGCGGATGTGGGCGAACTGACCAGGCAGTCGTTCGCTGGGGCTCGCGCGGCCGCGCCCGGCATGCAGTTTGGCATCTACGCAAGCGCCAGTGCTTACGTTGGATATCAGCTCAACCCACCGCCGGGGCCAAATCCGGACGTCCTCTCAGGGTGGGATGTGCTGAACTACATGTCGCAGAACGGGATCACGCCCGATTACATCGGTTTGGAAATGCAATATGCCACGGTATTTGCGCCCGTGGATTTGCAGCGCCAGCAAGAGCTGCTTCAAACCTACTACAACGTTTTCAAGGTGCCGCTCTACATCGGCGAAACTGGTTACAGCTCGAAGACGGAGGATTACGGGCTTCAAAATCCTTTCTATTGGCATGACGGTCTGACTGAGCAAGCGCAGGCGCAATGGGCAGATGGCCTGCTGAGGATCGCCTATGGTACCCCTTACGTAAAAGGGCTGAACTGGGTTCATCTGGACCCAGACTATTCGTCTAACTATTTAAGTACGGCGTTTTTCACCTCGATTACCGGTGCGTCCCTGTTCCGCGCTGACGGCGTGCAGAAAAAGGCGTATGGGGTCTTCAAGAATTTCACCACCCAGATCGCCGCCTATACCCCAGGCGTGCCAGGTCCCCCAAACTCGATTGTGATCGCGGGAGGCGCTAACCAGACCACAGCGGCGAATACACCCTACGCCACGCCCCTGCAAGCTAAAGTCGAGGATTTCCTCGGTAACGGCATTCCCGGCTTGACCGTGACCTTCACGGCTCCCGTCTCAGGGGCAAGTGGAACGTTCGCCGGCGTGGCATCAGCCACCGCGGTGACGGACGCGTCGGGAATCGCCACGGCGCCCGCCTTCACGGCAAACGCATCAACTGGAGCCTTTCACGTAACGGCAGCCGTGACAGTCTTATCGACACCGGTGCTTTTCTCCCTGACAAATGCTGCTGCGGTTACGATCGACTCGGTACAAATGGCGAATGGAGGAGCAGACATTTCCCAGAACGCCTGGATCGTGATTAAGGGGAAAAATCTAACGCCCCCCAACACGCCGCCGGCCGGCATGGATTGGAGTAGCGCGCCCGAATTTCAATCCGGCCAAATGCCGATCAAACTTGCCAGTTTCCCACTCACGGTGACGGTGAACAGTAAGCCGGCATTTCTGTACTATTTCTGCAGTTCGGCCACCAGTTCGCAATGCCCTTCCGACCAGATCAACGTGTTGACGCCGTTGGATAACACCTTGGGCCCGGTCCAGATCGTCGTTACCAACGGAGGCTTGTCGAGCGCGCCATTTTCCGTAAACATCCGCGCCGCTTCTCCGGCGCTTCCTTTGGTGGGGGCGACCCAGTACGTGGTCGCAACACATGCCGAGAACAGTTTGATCGGACCTCCTTCGCTGTCCGCACCCGGATACGCATTCACGCCCGCCAGCCGGGGCGAGACCATCGTGCTGTATGGCTTCGGGTTCGGCTTACCCTCAACCACGCTGGTCAGCGGAGCGGCCTCGCAATCGGGTGCGCTGCCGGAGTCGCCGGTGGTGCAGATTGGAGGCGTAACGGCACAAGTAATTTTCGCTGGGGTGATTAGTCCCGGCCTGTATCAATTGAATGTCACTGTCCCAATGGCGGTAGCCCCGGGCGACAACAGCGTCACTTGTTCCTATATGGGAGTTACAATACCGCCCGGTGATTTGATTACGATTCAGTAGCTCTGTACACTCATTCCCCTATTTCTGGCACAGTCGCGTCCGGACCGTTGGGGAAATCGGGAATTGAGTGTACTGTCCCCGGATTTCCCGGATTTCGTCCCCGGATTTCCGGATTTAGCTATCTGCGGGCAGGAGCTTCACGGCCGCGAGAATCGTGCATGGCTTGGCCATGGAACTCCGCGCGATGCTCGGCTGGACGCTCTCCTCGTGCAGGTAAAGGTCCGCGATAACCCCTGCGATAGTCTAAATTGTGGTCGACGTGCCCGTAGAAACGTTCCGGCCCGTGATACCAGGGGCCGGCGCCGATGAACACCCCGCCTGAGAACCATTCCGGCCCGTAGTAGCCGTCAGGGGCGCAGTTATACGGGGGCACCTCATAGTATCCATACGGGCAAAGGGGTGGGCCACCGACTCCCACGGCAACGTGCGTGGGGCCGCAGCCGGGCGTGAACATACCAACGCTCAGGGCAAAAATGCCAAATAGCTTCCTGGTGTACACAATTTACTCCTGGCAGTTAATGTAAGCAGCACCCGTTGGTGGTGCTATCAGACTTATCAACCATTACTCAACCGTTTGACACCCAATGTGAGACTTAGTTACACTTGACTTAACTGAACCAGAAGGAGGAATGGGTCGTGACATCTAAAGTCAGATTCCAATCCGCAACACTAATTCGTCTATCTCTGAGCGTGCTCGCCACGGGCGCCGTGCTGCTGGCCGGTGATACTACCGGCGCAACACAAACCACCAAAGTTCCAACATTCACAAAGGACATCGTGCCGATCCTGCAGGCTCGCTGCCAGGATTGCCATCGACCCAATGCCATGGCGCCGATGTCGCTGTTAACTTACGAAGACGCGCGCCCCTGGGCTCGCTCGATCAAAGAGCGGGTCGTGAAGCGCCAGATGCCGCCATGGCATCTGGACAAGAGCGTCGGCGTGCAAAGTTTCCAGAACGACATGTCGCTCAGCGACGCGCAGATTGCGACCATCGTGAAGTGGGTCGACTCCGGCGCACCGCAGGGCGATCCCAAGGATATGCCGCCGCCCAAGACCTTCCCCAGGGACGATGAGTGGCAGCTCCAGAAAGTCTATAACCGCCCGCCCGACATGATCATCAAGTCGGACGAATACACCATGCCGGCCGTGAGCCAGGACCAATGGTGGAAGCCGGTGGTTGATCTGGGCGTGAAGGAAGACCTGTGGGTGAAAGCAGTCGAGATGCGGCCGGGCACTTCAGCGGGCCGCAAGATCACGCACCATGCTCTGGCCCACCTGATTCAGGACGATCCCGATGCCAAGGACAGTGCTCAAGACATCGCGGCCGGTCAAGGCGGCGTGCTGATGGAATGGGCGGTTGGCAAGAGCTACGACATCTATCGTCCCGACACGGGCAAGCTGATCCGGCCGGGCGCCAAGATCTGGTGGGACATCCACTACCATGCCGTCGGCGAGAAGATCACCGATCACGTCGAACTGGGTGTGTGGCTCTATCCCAAAGATCAGAAGCCGAAGTATCGCACCTATCTGACCGGCTTCCAGGGCACGAATTTTTCGGCCGGCAGCGCACTCGACATCGAGCCCAACACCGTGTCAGTCAGCCAGGGTTTCCATGTGCTGAAGGAACCGGCTATCCTCGGCAACTTCCAGCCGCATATGCATCTGCGCGGCAAGGCCATGTTGCTGGAAGCGATCCTGCCCGATGGGACCACGCAAACCATCAGCTACGTGGATCATTTCAACTTCAACTGGATGACCAACTACATCTACACCGATGACGCTGCTCCGGTGCTGCCCAAGGGGACGGTGATTCACGTCGTCGCGTGGCACGACAACACCACCGCCAATCCGTTTAACCCGGATCCGAATCAGTGGGTAGGCTGGGGCGATCGCACTGTCGATGAGATGGCGCACGCCTGGGTCAACGTCACTTACATTTCCCAAGAGGACTATGATAAGTGGGCCGCCACTCACAAAAAGTCCAACCGTCCGACCGCTGCGCTGGCGACCAATCCGGACGCGTCCCGTAACTAACCTTTAGCTTTCTCCAACGAGCGGCAGCTTCTTCGGAGGCTGCCGCTTTTATTTTTGCGCTGCTTCTGAGCTGTCGGACGCATCTACGACGAACACCTGCATCGCAAGCGAAACATGGCCTTCGATTAAGTGCCCGCCTCGAGTTGACCCATCTGAAAGCGCGACGACGCAGTGGGCATGCACAAACGGTTTACCGTTCTGCAAAGCGATGTTCCCGGATAGCGAGACGACTTCGGCTTCCTGATTGATCACGATTTTCTTGTAAGCCCGCTTTTCGGGATCGAACCAACCCAGCACGCCCGAATCGATCGCGCCGACCGCGGTGAAATGCGCCACTTTGATATGATTCTGCTCGGCGAATTCGGTGAGCCCGGCCGCGACTTCGTCGCCTTTGCGCATGGTGACCTCGAAGGTGCGCCCGGTGCGAGCCAGCTCGGTGACCTTCATTCCCGGCGCCTGTCCATGAGCCGGTTCGGGCGCCCGCCGGACGTAGCCGTCTTCGAGCGGCGGCTGAGCTGATTGCGCGCCCAGCGCCAATGCGAATGCAAATAGAAGAATCGTCTTTCTCATGGCCATGTATTCTACCGCGTTGGAGGTGGCACCCGCTTTCAGCGTGCCGCCGCTTCTGCTACGCCAACTCGCTCCCATCTGCTACGTTGAAAGTTCCGGATGATTTCCTTTTCCAACGTCAATAAGCAGTACGGCAAGCAGCTCGTCTTCGTCGATGCCTCCTTCCAGCTCAACCCGGGCGAAAAAGTCGGCTTGGTCGGCCCCAACGGCTCCGGCAAGACCACGCTCTTCCGCATGATCGTCGGCGAGGAAGAGCCCGACGACGGCGAGGTCACCGTTCCCAAGCGCCTCACCATCGGCTACTTCCGCCAGGATGTCGAGGAAATGCGCGGCCGTTCCACGCTGGACGAAGCCATCGCGGGCAGCGGACGCGTTGGTATCCTGCACCACGAGCTCGAAGACCTGCACCACGCCATGCAGGATCCCAACCAGGCCGAGGTTCTCGACCGCATCCTGGCGCGTTTTGGCGAGGTCCAGGAAGAATACGAGCACCTCAACGGCTACGCGCTCGAAGCCGAGGCCCGCGAGGTCCTGCACGGCCTCGGATTCCAGGACGACCAGATCGACGGCGACGTCGGCGCGCTCTCCGGCGGCTGGAAAATGCGCGTCGCTCTGGCGCGCGTCCTGTTGGGCCGTCCCGACGTGCTGCTCATGGACGAGCCCACCAACCACCTCGACATCGAGTCCATCATCTGGCTCGAACAGTTTCTCAAGTCCCTCCCCGGCACACTTCTGATGACCTCGCACGACCGCGAGTTCATGAACCGCGTCGTCACCAAAATCGCCGAAATCGATTCCGGCGAAATCACGGTGTACTCCGGCAACTACGATTTTTATGAACGTGAGCGCGTCATCCGCGAAACCAACCAGCAGGCTGCCTTCGCCCGCCAGCAGGCCATGTTCGCCAAGGAACAGCGCTTCATCGACCGTTTTCGCACCCACGCCGCCAAAGCCGCCCAAGTCCAAAGCCGCATCAAGGCGCTCGACAAAATCGAGAAGATCGAGCTGCCACGCAAACGCCAGGTCGTCAAATTCGAATTCCGCGCGCCGCCGCGCTCCGGCGACCAGGTGGCGGTCATCGAAGATCTCGAAAAACGCTACGGCCCGCGCGTGATCTACGACGGCTTCAACCTCACCATCCGGCGTGGAGAACGCTGGGCCGTCATGGGAAAGAACGGGGCGGGCAAAACCACGCTGCTCAAAATGATTTCAGGGGCGCTCGCCCCCGACTCGGGCGAGGTCCGTCTCGGCGCCAGCCTCAAAATGGGATACTTCGCCCAGCAGTCTCTGGACGTGCTTGATCCCGATCTCACCGTCATCGAACAGCTCCAGAACGATTTTCCCCAAGACGGCATCGGTTCGCTACGCACTCTGGCTGGCGCATTCCAATTCTCCGGCGAGGACGTCGACAAGAAAATCCGCGCGCTCTCCGGCGGCGAAAAATCGCGGCTCGCTATGGCACGCATGCTCTACGACCCGCCCAATTTCCTGGTGCTCGACGAACCAACCAATCACCTGGACCTGGCCACCAAGGAAATGCTGCTCGAAGCACTGCGGGAGTTCGAAGGCACCATGATCTTCGTCTCGCACGATCGCACGTTCCTCCGAGGCCTCAGCTCCCGCGTTCTGGAACTGGGCGGCGAAAACGGTGGCGCTCGCCAGCCGTGCGTTTATCCCGGCTCGTACATCGAATACGTCCAGGCCATGGGCCACGAAGCTCCCGGAATCTATTCCTGATCGGGGACAGCGCCTGCGGAGCAGGGAACACTTCTTTTCCGCCCAAGTGCATTAGTACGCGGAGTACTTCGCCCGTTTCGGGCTGCTCGCTGAAAATAAAGGGCATGTAACGTTCCTGCATCCTTTTGCTACTTCCCGGACCGATGCGCGGCGCCGCATTCTGGGTTCTGCAAAAAGTTGCGTGAATTATGGAGGAAAAAATCTCATGACCCGCCTTCGCTTGGCGCCTGTTCTTTTCTTGCTCACGATCCCGGCCTGGGCCGACGTGATCTATTCAAGCGGTGCAATCAGTGGAACCAACCATTACGATGCCTTCGATACGCCGCCGTGGTCCCTTAGCCAGCCGTTCACGGTCGGATCGTCTTCCTACGTCACGGACCTGTCTAATGTTGGTATCTGGATATTTGGCGGCTACTCTCTTCAGAGTCTGACCTGGACGATTTCCACAGCTAGCGACGGCGGAGGGACTATCGAAGCCACCGATACAGTGGCATCGCCGGCCAGCAGCACACAGCTTACTCCCGCCAGTAATTACGGGAATTCGGGCCAAGCCGACGTGTATAACATGAGCTTTTCGGTCCCTGACGTTCTTCTTGCGCCGGGAACCTACTACCTGACCCTGAGCAACGGCTTCACGAATTGCGACTGCCCGGACAACGCAGATACTGCCCTTTACTGGGACGAAAACGACGTCAAGACGACCGGCGTGGCCTACTTTGAGGGAAATACCGACATAACGAATGTGGGGTGGTCGTTCCAGGTGGACGGTACCAGCAGCATCAGCGCGGTACCCGAACCCAGCTACATCCTGCTGCTAGGAGTCGGACTCGCTGCACTGGTGGTGCAAAGAACGATCCGGTCGAGGTCGCGAGCAGTTGACTCGCCGCTTCAGCGCGAGCATCGGGTTAGTAGCCGGTGTTAATCGAGTGGCGCTATATCAGTCCTACGCGTTTTTCGAGTTCCACCATGCGGGGATCCTGCTGATACGCCGCGAAGGCCGGGTCGATGCGCATACTCAGCGCCTGCTGTTCATGAAACTCAACCGATTGCTCGAGCCAGTGGAACATGCGGTCGCGATCGCCCAAATAAGCGCTGACCTGCGCGAGCGCGTATCGCGGGTAGGCTTTGTCGTCGGCTTGCGATTCCATCTGAAGCAGCAAGCCGAGCGCCTCGTCGCGACGTCCGGACAGAGCGTAAGCCATCGCAATCCCAGGCTCGATCACTGTAGCTCCGGGCGCGAGATTCGCGGCGCGTTGAAGATGCGCCAAACCTTCCGCAGGATGGTTGTCATACACTTCGATATAACCGAGTTGCACCCATCCTCCCAACCAATTGGGATTCTGTTTGAGGCATGGGGCCAACTCCTTGGCCGCATCCCCGTTCCGGCGTTCCATATGGAGGAGCTGCGACATATTAATGTGCCCCTGGCAGTTCAGCGGATCCAGTTGCATTGCCTGGCGTGCCTGTTGCTCGGCTTCGGCGAACCGGCCGCGAGTCATGAGAGCCCACTGGTAAGTTTGATGTGCGGTAGCACTGGAACCCAAACTGATCGCGCGACGAAAACCATCTTCGGCGCTGGACCAATCCCAATTGAGAATGTAATTAATGGCCGCGAGTTGCGCATTCGCCATGGGAAGCCGCGGGTCGAGCGATACGGCGGTTTCAGCCTCTCGCCGGGCCATTTCAAGCTCGGCCTTTTGCCGCGGGCCGGTCCGCCCGGAACGCGCGATGTGAACACTGGCCAGCCGCGCGTGCGGCCAGGCGTACCGCGGTGCCAGGCGGATCGCATTCTGATAATGCGCTTCGGCCGACGCCAGCGAGGCGGGAGTGGATTTCTGCTCTTCCGCAAAGCCTTGCAGATATTCATTGAACGCTTCCGCGCTCGGAACGTATTCGCCCGTAGGCTGTCCAGTGAGGCGTACGCGTAACGAGCCGGCAACCACCTGAGCGATCTCGCCCTCGATGCTGAGAATGTCTTTGGTTTCGCGATCGTATTGAGCCTGCCAGAGGTGTGTGCCGTCGGTGGTGCGATCCAATTGAACGATGATGCGGATGCGGTCGCCCTGGCCGAAAATGCTGCCTTCCACGATAGCCCCAGCGCCGAGTTGCCGCCCAATCTCGCGCACGTCGATATTTTTGCGCTTGAACTGGAACGCCGAAGTCCGCGCCACGACGCTCAGCCCTTTGATCGTTGCGAGGGAGTTTGTCAGCTCTTCGGTAAAACCGTCGCTCAAATATTCGTGCTGGCCGCCCGGCGTGAGATCCATGAACGGCAGGACAGCGATCGTGGTGATCGGGGGTGTGGAGCGGAATCGCCGGAACGTCACCACTCCCAGCGCTGCCAGGACCAGAATCGCGATCGCAAGGATGAGGGGCAAGCGCCAGTTCGTGCGCTGAGTGGTGGCCGGCGGTTCTTGTTGCCCGGCCGCGGCCGGTCCGTTGCCTTTGAACGCGGGAACATAGCCGCGGAAGGGAAATTCGATGATGATGGGGTCTTGAGCGCCTTCGGATTTGTAGTATTCACGGAGCTTCTGGCGCATCCGGTTGAACTCGACGCGGACGCTCGAATCAACGCGAGGGTCCCACGAGTCGGGTTTGCCGAAGACCTCCTGCGCGATGTGGTATTCCTTGGCCGGTTCCGTTTCGCCGGCGAGGAAACGGCCGACCGACCACTGCAGCAGCTCAGAACGCCGGCGAGAAGTCCGGAATTGGGGGCTCGCCAGGATTCTCGCGACCTGCGCTTCAATACCGGCGCGTTCCGGCCCCGTCTCCGATGGCGGGTACGGCACTGATGGCGAAGGCACCACGCTTGAGAATTTTACCATTGTGCGGGTGTCCGTTTCCTGCTTGCCGGCATAACCAGGCGAGCGAACAGCGGAATCCCGGGTTACATTCGTATTGCGGACGAACCGGGCGGGAGCGTTCGGTGGACCTGCGAGTTGGAAACTCATCCGACCTCCACCCCGCCTCCGAATCGCATATAATCGTTGCATCTCGCGCCCGGAGGTGCACATGCGCAAGATCAAGGTAAAAGGCCGGATTTCCCGCCGTACGTTCATCGAGGGCACTGGCGTCGCGGTGGTCGCGGCTACCGCCACCCCCGCTCTCGAAGCCCAGAGCACAAATATCGAACCCGCGCCGGGCGTACCGCATACCGCCATCCGCGTTACCGTGAATGGCAAATCGCAGCGCATCGACGTCGAAGACCGCTGGTCCATCGCCGAAATGCTGCGTGACCATCTCGGCCTCACCGGCACGAAAATCGGCTGCGACCGCGGCGAGTGCGGCGCTTGCACGGTGCTACTCGATGGCAAGCCCGTTTACTCTTGCAGCAATCTCGCGGTCTGGGCCGACGGACGCACCATCCAGACCGTCGAGGGTCTCGCGCACGGCGACGAGCTCGATCCTCTGCAACACGCCTTCATCGAACACGATGCCCCTCAGTGCGGTTTCTGTACCTCCGGCCAGCTCATGAGCGCAAAAGCAGTGCTCAATTCCAATCCCCATCCCACGCGCGAAGACGTGCAAGCCGGCATGACGGGCAATATCTGCCGCTGCTCCAACTACAATCGCTACGTGGAAGCAGTGCTGGCTGCCGCTGCGATGCCCCTGGGTAAGAAGACCAACTCCACCGCGAGCCGCAGGCGCTCCAAAGGAGGCCTCTCATGAGCGAGACCTTGCAGCCTCTCAAAACGGTCGGCCATCCCACGCCACGCATCGATGCGCTGGAGCGCGTCACCGGCCAGGCCCACTACACCGGCGACGTGAAACTTCCCGGAATGCTCTACGCACGCGTCCTGCGCAGCCCGCATGCCCACGCGCGCATCCGCAGCATCGACGTTTCCAAAGCCCAGGCCCTGCCCGGCGTTAAGGCCATCATCACGCACGACAATTGCACGGTGGTGTGGGGCGCGGGCTCGATCGCCGGCGGTGTCCAGTATAACGACGAAATCAAGAAAATCACCAAGCAGCGCCGCTATGCGTTCAACAACCCGGTGCGCTTTGTGGGTGACCCGGTCGCGGCCGTGGCGGCCACCGATCGCCACATCGCCGAAGATGCCCTGCATTTGATCCAGGTTGATTACGAGGTACTGCCGCACGTGCTCGAGCCTGAAGAAGCGCTCAAGCCCGACGCGCCCAAGGTCTGGCCGGAAGGAAATTTCGCGCTGAATCCCCGCAACGAACAGCAGCCCATCGGACAAAAACGCGGCAACGTTGAAGAAGCCTTCCGCACTTCCGACCACGTCTTTGAAGATCGCTTCTCGACAACGTATGTACACAACGCGCAAATGGAGCCGCGCGCGGCCGTCGCGCACTGGGAAGGCGACCAGCTCACCGTCTACACGCCCACCGGCGGGATCGCCAATTGCCGCCACGACATCGCCCGCGACCTCGGCCTCAGCGACGACAAAGTGCGCGTGATCTGCCAGTACATGGGCGGCAACTTCGGCAACAAGAATCAGAACCAGGATGCGGACCTGATCGCAGCCTCGCTCGCCAAAATGGCCGGTGCGCCCGTCAAGCTGGAACTCTCGCGTAAGGAAGACTTCATCGGCATGCACGGCCGCTGGCCGACGGTTCAATACTACAAAGTTGGTGTCTCGAACGATGGCACGCTCAAAGCTATCCAACTCCGCGGCTTCAGCGGCATGGGCGGCTATCGCAAAAATTCCGGCGCCATCGGCGGCATCGAAGTCTATGAGTGCCCCAACATCGAGACGATCGTGACTCCCGTCTATACCAACAAAACGGTCTCCGGAAATTTCCGCGGGCCCGAGTTCCCGCAAGGCTACTTCGGCATCCAGTCCATGATGGACGAGGTCGCCTACAAAATGAAAATGGACCCAGTCGACTTCGCCTTGAAGAACATGACACGCAAGCCGACTCAAGGCGAGTACACCAACTACACCTTAGACGAATGCATCCATCGCGGCGCTGAAGCCTTCGAGTGGAAGAAACGCTGGCGTTCGGTTCCGGGCTCCGATTCCGGTCCCATCAAGCGCGGCGCCGGCTTCGCGTTCATGGCCTTTCGCTCCGGCGTCGGCCACAGCAACGCGGTGCTGCGCGTCGATTCCAACGGCCGCTACTACGCGCATGTGGGCGTCACAGATGTTGGCGCGGGCGCTAAGACCACGATGGGCCTGATCGCGGCCGAGGCGCTGGACGTGCCGCTGTCGCAGGTCGAAGTGGTTTGGGGCGACACCGGAACATGCCCCTACTCAGTCGGCGAATCCGGCAGCCGGACCACCATCCAGACCGGCTGGGCCGTCATCGAGGCCGCTCACGATTTGAAAAAACAGATCGCGGAAAGAGGCCTGCCCAAAGCCGGCGAATTCCTGACAGCCTCCGCCGGGCCGAGCCCCAGAATGGAACCCGGTAAGGTCCGCAACGCCTTCGGCGCGCACTTCGTCGAAGTCGAAGTTGACACCGGCCTCGGCCGCGCGCGCGTCACCAAATATCTCTGTGTGCACGACTGCGGCCGCATCATGAACCCGCTCACCGCCATCAGCCAGATCAAAGGCGGCGCCGTTATGGGCATCGGCATGGCGCTGCACGAAGACCTTGTGTACGATCGCGCCTCCGGCGTTCCACTCACCGCGGGCTACTACGGCGCGCGCATCTCCACCCATCGCGACGTGCCGGATGTCGAATGCATCTTCATCGAATCGGACGACGGCTACGGGCCCTGGGGCGCGAAAAGCATGGGCGAGTCAAGCAAGGTTCCGGCCGTCGCCGCGGTCGGCAATGCGGTCTTCAACGCGATCGGCAAGCGCATGAAGGACCTGCCGATCACCAAGGACAAGATCATAGGAGCACTGGCATGAAAGCTTTCACCAACGCCAATCCGCGGGATCTCCCGCACGCGCTCACTCTGATTCAGCAGGCGCAGTCCAGCGGTCGGCACGCGGCGATCGCGGGCGGCGGCAGCGACCTGCTCGGCATGATCAAGGAACGCATCGAGACGCCGGACGTGGTCGTCAATCTGAAATCGGTCAAGGGTCTCGACCAGATCGCCTCCGCAAAATCCGGCCTGAAGATTGGCGGCCTGACCACGCTCGATACGATCACACGCCATCCCGCCATTCGCCGACAGTACGCCGTGCTGGCCGAAGCGGCCGAAAGCGTCGCCACGCCGCAGATCCGCAACGTCGGCACGCTCGCCGGCAACGTCGCCCAGCGTCCCTGGTGCTGGTATTACCGCAACGGATTCCCGTGCTTCAAAGCGGGCGGCAAGCAGTGCTTCTCCATCAACGGCGAGAACCAGTTCCACGCCATCTTCGGGGGCGGCCCGAGTTTCATCGTGCATCCGTCCGACACTGCGCCCGCATTGGTCGCGCTTGACGCCAAGTTCCACGTCGCCGGACCAAAGGGCAATCGCACGGTATCCGCAGCCGAGTTTTTCGTTCTCCCGCGCCAGAACGCGGAGCGCGAAAATGTTTTGGCCGCGGACGAGGTCCTCGCGCACATCGAGATCCCCTCAGCCCCTCCCGGCACGCGTAGTACGTACCACAAGGTGATGGATCGAGAGGCCTGGACGCACGCCGTCGTAAGCGCCGCCATTGTCCTGGAAATGGACAAGGACGTCTGCCGCTCGGCGCGCATCGTCTTAGGCGGCGTGGCCCCGATACCATGGCACATTCCCGAGGCCGAGAAGGTGCTAGCCGGCCAGCGCATCACTCCGGAACTCGCCGAAAAAGCCGGCGAAGCCGCAGTCGCAGGCGCCACGCCACTGGCGAAAAACGCCTACAAAATCCCGCTCACGAAAGCCGTCGTCCGTCGCACGGTTTTGGAGCTCGCCCAGCGCGCGTAGTCTGATTCAGTTCCGGCCGGGCTGACGCAAGCTGTCGACGAACTTCTGATATTCCTGATCCGGCACCGCGCGCGAGTCTACGAAAACTCCGCCCAGCAGCCTGCGCGCCATGCGGCGCTCGGGTGTATCCTCGGAACCGGCGGCCTGCTGCGATAGCTTCGTCAGCCGGTCTTTCAACTGCGAAAGACTCGCCGTACGCGCGTCTCCACCGTCCCCGAGGCCTTCCTGCAAATCCATCAGCTCGGACTCGAGCTGCGCCTCGAAGTGCTCATCGGCGTGTTGCTTATTCAGCGCATCCAGCAGGGTCTTTTTCCCTTGTAGTGCCTGAACCTGTGCCGAAAACTTGGACACGTCGCGCAGACCCTCGAAATCCCGGACCATCGCGGCGGCAGCCTCGAACGTTCCCAACTCGGTCTTTTGCGCGGCGACCTCGGCCGACCGAGCGTCAAACACCTTCTGCAACAGCTTCTCATCGCGTGGCGCTCGCTCCGATTTCATGGCCTGAACTTCCATCCACTCCACCGCCTGCATGGCCAGATCGGGCGGCAGCCAGGTGTGCCCACCCTGGAAAACCACGATACGATGCGGGCTGCTCAGCTCCTCATCAAGCTGCCGCATTTCCAGGTAATTGAAATCTTCGGTGCCCGCGGTGCCAAATACGGCGAAAGGCAAGTTGCTGTTGCGCTCGCCCGGCGGGAATCCCGCACTGGACGCAATGACCCCCGCCATTTCGTTCGAATCCATTGCTACCTTCATCGCGATGCGCGCGCCACCCGACAGCCCTGCCGTGTACACGCGTTTCATGTTGATCGAAAATCGATGGACGACTTCCGACCCCATCATGGCCGCCGCCGTCAGACTCACCTCCGGCGGGCCATTGCGCGCGTTGTTCGACCCCGCCACGATATACCCGTACTTCTCGGCCGCGTCCTTATACTGCTCCAGAGGCTCCTTGCCTCGCCCGCGCGGGTCGAAGGCCAGAATCAAACTCCACTGCCGATCCGCCGTATAATTCGAAGGCAGATAAATCGCGAAGCTCTGCGATGGATCCATTGCGCATTTCACGCCATCCACAATCTGCCCGCGCGGCAGGTCCTGTCCCAATGCGGCAACAGCTACCGCCGCCAGAAGCATACGTGGCCACATGCGCACCATTAAACCACAACTACACGGGTATGCTAAGGAAATGCGAAGCATCCGAGCCCTCGTAATCTTTCTGACGGCGGCCTCGATTCCCGGGGTGGCTGAAGTGACCGACTCCGCCAGCAATGGATTCACGCTCAAAACTACGGTTCAGATCCAGGCCCCGCCCGATACGGTCTATCGCCGATTGATTCAAGTCGGCGATTGGTGGGATTCGGCGCACACCTTCTCGGGCAACGCCAAGAATCTCAGCATCGAGGAAAAACCAGGCGGCTGTTTCTGCGAGAAGTTGCCCAACGGCGGCGGGGTCCGTCACCTGGAGGTTGTGTTCCTCGCGCCGGGTAAGAGGCTGGTCCTGAGCGGCGGCCTGGGTCCGCTGCAATCCATCGGCGCAAGCGGCGCTATTACCTTCGATCTGACCCCGGCTGAAGGGGGAACGAAACTTCAATTCGTCTACGCCGTGAACGGCTATCTTGCCGCGGGCATGAACACGCTCGCCGCACCGGTGGATTCCGTTTGGTCAGAACTATTAGTGCGCCTGAAAAACTCGGTCGAGCATGGCGATCCGGCGCCCAAAACAAAATAGCCGGGGCCGCTATTTTTCCGGCAGCGCAAAGACGTACAACGCGTTTCCATTCCCCGGATGATGAATCTCGGGCGCGATGGTCGCAGGCACCTGGCGCGGGCTGCCTCCGCCGAGCCCCGATGTCACGGCGATATACTGGCGTCCGCCGACGCTGAACGAGACCGGATAGCCCTGCGCCGACGTTCCCAGCCGCGTCTTCCACAATGTCTGGCCGGTTTTTACATCGACAGCTCGGAACACGCGATCCAGATCGCCGACAAAAGCCACGCCGCCCGCGGTCGAAAGCACCGCGGTCAGGAAGGGCGCACGCTGCTGGAACGACCAATTTTCCTTCATTGTCTTCACGTCAAACGCCGCCAGCTTGCCGATGTTGCCATTGGTGCCGGGCATCTCGTAGAAACGCCGGTCCGCAGCCGTTCCGCCGGAGCCATCTTTAAACTCCACCACGCGTCCCGACATCTCCATGCAGCTCTGGCTTAGCGGAATGATCAACTCACCGGTGGGCTGGTGGTAGCTCATAGCCTGCCAGTTGTGGCCGCCTTCGGTGCTGGGGCAGGACTGCACCCACTTGCCGGTTTCCTGCTCCAGAATTTCGCTGCGATAGGTCGGCTCGCCGGTCTTCGGATCGATCTGGTCGAACACGTTTTGAAAAACCGTTTCCTTGGAAGCGATGTACTTGCCGGTTCTGCGGTCGAGCTTCCACAAGATGCCGGCCTTGCCGATAGTGAACACCCACTTTTGATCGCCGCTATCCACCAGCACGCGCTCGAATACTTCATCCAGATCCAGCGATTCGCCGGGCACATGCTGGAAATACCACTGCAGCTTTCCATCGTCAGGATTCAGCGCCAGCGTGGAACTGGTGTAGAGCGCTTTCTCGGATTTCGTGTTGCGGCTGGCGCGCATCCACGGCTTGGCCTGCGCGACGCCCCAATAAGTCAGGTTGAGTTCGGGATCGTAGCTGCCGGTGATCCAGTTGTCGCCGCCTCCTCGCAGCATGTTCGGAAGATTGTTCCAGGTGTCGCCTCCCGGTTGGCCTTCGCGCGCCACTGTATAGAATTTCCAAAGCTGCTTGCCGTCGTTGGCGTCGTAGGCGCTAATGTAGCAGCCTTCTTCCTTGAAGCGGTCGCACCCCATGAGACCTTGCAGCACTTTGCCGTGAATCACGATCGGACCGCCCGTCTCGCTGTAGCCTTTGCGGCTATCGGCGATAGGAGTTTGCCAGACGATCTTGCCGGTGCGCGCGTCCAACGCGTACATTTTGGCGTCCGTGGTCGGAACGAACACTTTGTCCTGATAGACAGCCAGGCTGCGCGTCGCGCCGTAGGCGATGGTGGATTCCGGACCAATGTGGTTTTCCCAGATCAAGTCGCCGGTGCGCGCATCCAGCGCCTGGACGGTGTTGCTTGTGTTCGACAGAAAAATGGTTCCGTTGTGGACGATGGGCGTCGGCTCTGCGGCGCCGCCGTCGTTCATGGACCACGCCCAGACCAACTGCAGGTTCTGAACATTCTTGGTAGTGATTTGTGCCAGGGGGCTGTAGCTGGAAGCTTGATAATTGCGACGGATCATGAGCCAGTCGCCGGGATCGGGATGGGTCAGCATCTCGTCTGTAACCGGGACGTAGTTTTTCACTTCGCCCGCGACGGTGATTCCGCGTGGACCGGCCGGGCGCGCTCCACCGCGTCCACCAGCGGCGCCACGTCCACCGCCACCTCCAGCACCGCGCCCGCCCGCCGGAGCTTGTCCAGTGGCGATCGAGCTGATAGTAACTGCGCTGGCCGGCGTCAGCGGCTGATTCCCCGGCGTCGCCCCGTTGGATTGAAGAATGAATGCTGCGATCTCGGCGTACGTGTCGGCGCCCAACGCACCGGGACTACCGGGCGGCATGGTGGTCTGGATGAGCGCCAGCAGCTCGCGCGTCGTTCGGCCGCCCCAGGTGTTCATGAAGTTGCCGCCGGCGAGCGGCGGAGCTTCGTTCCGTCCGGCCAAGTCAGGCAGGTGGCATCCCGAGCAATTTTCCTGATAAGCGGTCCTGCCGGCCGATGCCTGCGCCGCCGTAAACGGACCGGCGGGCCGCTGCTGGCCTTGAACCAGAATCACTCCCGTCGCGCCCGCCACAATCAACGCCAGACTGGCTCGTTTCTTCATTGTTGACATCTCCTAACGCGTCAGCCAGCCCCACAAATTTCCATCCGGGGCTTTTTCACTTTGAATCTGGATGTAGAATCGGCCTTTCTTGAGAGCCTCCACCTGATCCGAGCTCAGGTCCACGGAACCGGACACGGAACCGCTGGTGGAATGGGTCACGGTCAAATCGAATACCGCCGGCCCCCGCACCCCCGGCACGCGGCTCAAGCGGAGGTTCGCTGTTGTGGCCGGAGTACGCAAGCCTTCAAATGATCCATTGACCTCCAGCTTGGTTCCTGAAAGCGTGGCCGTAGCCGAGCCCAATCCGGCGACCGTTGCCCGCATGGTAGCGTCCATCGCCACGGGCGCCAGCCGGGTATGAAATTTTTCTTCGGTTGCGGCCGCCCAGAGCAAACCGGCTCCGATCGCCGCGATCGCGGCTAGCCTCATCCACGCCATTCGTTTCTTCATGCTCGTCAAGAAAAGGACACTAGGCATTATAGCGTCGAATCGGCGCGCGCTTGGGATGCGGCGGACTCGGCCTCGCCGGCGGAGCGCCATTTTTCCACTCTTATCCGTATCCACCTATAGGAGGGCTTCCGCAAAAGCATGGGGTACCGAATAGGAGCCGCATCGATCTTGTTGTTGCTGGTCGTGAAGGCTAGCGCGCAACCCGCTGCGAACTGGACGCAGCGCAACCCAAAGACTTCGCCATCTCCGAGGTACGGGCACGCGATGGTCTACGATCCGGCGCACAATCAGGTGGTCATGTTCGGAGGCGTAGGCGCAACGGGAGCTTTAAACGACACTTGGATCTGGGACGGCACAAATTGGAGCCAACGATCACCGCAAACGAGCCCCGCCGCCCGGATTTGGCACAGCATGGCATACGATGCGGCGCATCATCAGGTAGTCCTTTTCGGAGGCGAAACTGTATATGAACATCTCTTTCAATACGCCAATGACACGTGGGCGTGGGATGGTACAAATTGGACCCAGCTTGCGGTCAGCAACACACCTCCAGCGCGGTCTTTGGCGGCCATGGCATATGATGGCGGCCACAGCGACGTGGTTATGTTCGGCGGCGTCTACGAGGTTCTGGGTGGATACACCGTGGCGCAATCCTTACGCGATACCTGGGTGTTGAATGGACTTAACTGGACCCAACAGTCGCCACAGGCCGCTTCGAGCGCCGGCGAGGGTTGTTCCATGACATATGATGCCGCCAGTGGCCAGGTGGTCCTGTTCGGTGGTGAGAACGAGAGCGGTGGAAACCGTATTCCGAACGCCGAGACATGGGTGTGGGACGGGATGAACTGGACGAAGAAGTCTCCCCCAAACGCCCCTTCGGCACGGTACCAGCACGCTGCGGCGTTCGATGCGGCTCACAGTCAGATCGTTCTGTTCGGCGGGGCCGACACGAAAAGGGCCAATAGCGAGACCTGGATTTGGGATGGCGCGAACTGGACCCAGGAGTCGCCGCAGGCCAGCCCGTCGGCCCGGCTCAGTCACTCGATGGCTTATGACACGCAACACGGCCAGGTTGTACTTTTTGGAGGCGAGGATGCGGGCGGAAATCTCTTCGGAGACACGTGGACGTGGGTGGGAAGCAGCGTGACGCTGCCCACCATCACTTCGGTAATCAGCGCCTCGGGCTATGGCGGCGCGGCAGCGGTTTCGCCAGGCGATTGGGTGGAGATCTACGGCAGCAACCTTGCCTCGGCTACACACGAGTGGGCTGGTACCGATTTCAGCGGGAACAACGCCCCCACTGCCCTGGGCGGAGTCCAAGTGACTATCGGCGGGCAGAACGCTTTTATAGAATACATTTCTTCGTCGCCGCCGCAGATCAATGCGCAACTGCCATCGAACATCCCTAGCGGCGGGACAGTGCCGGTGATCGTCACCAACGGCGCCGCATCCAGCCAACCGTTCAACTTGACGGTGAATCCGACACAGCCGGGCCTGCTGGCGCCCGCGTCGTTTCAGATCGGTGGCAAGCAGTATCTGGCGGCGTTGTTTTCCGACGGCGTCACTTATGTGCTGCCACCGGGCGCGATTTCCGGCGTCGCCTCGCGCCAGGCCCATACGGGCGAAACGATTACAACCTATGGAATCGGATTCGGATCGGTTACGCCAGACACGCCGGCCGGCGAGATAGCGCCGCAGTCCACTCAACTCGCGCTACCACTTCAAGTCCTCTTCGGTCAGACGCCGGCCCAGGTTTCTTATGCCGGCCTGGCTCCGGGCTTCGTGGGCCTGTATCAATTCGATCTGCTGGTCCCCGCGGTTCCAAACAGCGACCTGGTACCGGTGACTTTCAATCTTGGCGGCGTGTCTGGGACGCAAACGTTGTACACCGCGGTGCAGCAGTAGGGTTGCGTGCCAGTAGGGTTGTGTGCAAGTAGCGTTGCGCGCTTGCCGGACAGGCCGGTGAGGATATAATGATTGACCGAGCCACGTTGGCAATGCAAGCCAGGCCAACTGGCAAGGAGAGGACAATGTATAAAGCAGTTTTGGGAGCAGCAGCACTGCTCATGTTTTCAACTATCGGGTTCGCGCAGCCCAAGGCAGCGATCGACATCACGAAAGCGCAGATCGACGAAGTTTTGAAGAACGCTCCACCCAAGGTCGACCAGACGCTTCGCGTCATCGACATGGGCGACTATGCGTTGTCGGTGGCCGTTGTTCATCGCGGTCCAACCGGGCAGCCGGCAGGCGGACGAGGCCGTGGCGGAAACGGCGGCGGACGCGCTCAGCAAGCGAATATGGAGCGCTGCGGGTTAACGTCGGCGCCGGCAGGTGCCAAGCAGAGCCCGCCGGGAATGATCGCGCACGATGATACCGTCGAGACCTATATCGTCATATCAGGCTCCGGGACACTAGTCACCGGAGGCGAAATCGTGAACGGAGTGCGGTCTCCGGCCGACAGTGAAGTAACGACAATTTTGAACGGCCCGTCGTGCAGCGGGCGCGCGGTCGGCGATATCGTCAGCCGCCCTATGCATGTTGGCGACATTTCGGTGATCCCGGCAGGTGTGCCGCACGGATGGACTGACGTCACCACGGAAGTGACCTATCTCAGTATCCGCCCCGACCCGAAAAAAGTGCTAGAGCACGGCTACGTTAATCCTGCCCTCAAATAGCCGCTTGCGCTGGCGCGGATCTCAGGATGTGCGCGCATGAGCGCGTTCGACCACATTCTGTTCGTTGCCATCTGCCTGGCTTCGCCGCTGATCGATTGGCTGTGGCTCTATCCCCGCTTCAGGTGCGCCGCGTCGGCTGGCGTCCAGGGCGCGCGCCAGCGCGGCTACGTCGTCACGATGCTGACCGCCTGGGGCTTGACGGCGTGTGTCATCGCGCTTTGGCTGGCCTTCGGGCGCCCGTTTGACTATCTACGGCTCGGAATCGGCAACCCGCTCAGAACAGCAATTGGACTCGCCCTGGCCGCGGTCTATGTTGTGTTCGCCTGGATGCAGCGGCGCGCGGTTCTGCGCCAGCCGGATGCGGCCGAACTGGTGCGACGTCAATTGGGCCGCGCCGATGCTCTTATGCCTCACACGCCGCGCGAGTACCGGCTGTTCCGGATGGTTGCCATCACGGCCGGCATCTGCGAAGAGGTGCTTTATCGCGGGTTCGTTCTTTGGTATTTGGCGATATGGACCGGTCTCATCCCGGCCGCTGTCATCAGTTCGATTCTCTTCGGACTCGCTCACATTTATATTGGCGTCCCGCACGTCGTCCGAGCCTTGATCGTGGGTGGGGTGATGGCAACGTTAGTACTCGGAACTGGTTCGCTTTGGCCGGCGGTCATTCTGCACGCGGCCATTGATTTGTCCTCCGGGGACCTCGTTTATCATGTCCTGCATACCGTGCAACCAGGATCAGAAACATGAGGCGCATATTATGATTCGAACTGTGGCTCCGTTCAGGGCCGATCACGTCGGCAGTCTGCTGCGCCCCGCTGAATTGAAGCAAGCACGTGCTAAACGGGAGCGCGGCGAGATTTCAAGCGGTGAACTCCGGACCGCCGAAGACAGCGCGATCGCTGCTGCCATCCATAAACAGGAAAGCATCGGACTCCATGGCGTGACGGATGGGGAATTCCGACGCGCATTCTGGCATTTCGATTTTCTGGAGGCGCTGGAGGGTGTCGAAAGCTACGAACCCGGGCAGGGCATCCAGTTCAAGGGCGGCCAGACTAAGCCCAAAGGCTTGCGCGTGGTGGCGAAGATCGCGGCGCCCGAACGTCACCCGATGGTGGAACATTTTCGATTTTTGAAGGACCATACTCGCGCCACCGCCAAGATGACCATCCCGTCGCCGAGCGTGCTGCATTATCGAGGCGGACGGCAGGCAATTGACAAATCCGTCTATCCCGACATGGACGAGTTTTATCGCGACCTCGGTCTGGCGTATCGCCAAGTGGTGCGCCAGTTCGCCGACGCCGGCTGCCGGTATCTGCAATTGGACGAGGTCAACTTTACCTATCTATGCGATGCCGAGCAACGCGAAATGTTGAAGAATCGCGGCGACGACCCCGAGAAGCTGCCGGGCATTTACGCCGCGATGATCAACAGCGCGATCGCGGACCGGGCCGCCGACATGCGAATCACGATGCATTCCTGCCGCGGCAATTTTCGCTCGATGTGGATCGCGCGAGGCGGCTATGAGCCGGTGGCTGAGGTCTTGTTTCGTCAGATCAACGTGGACGGCTATTTCCTCGAGTACGATTCGGATCGCGCGGGCGGCTTTGAACCATTGCGGCTTCTTCCCAAGGATAAGGTCGCGGTATTGGGCTTGGTGACATCCAAGACCGGCGGGTTGGAGAGCAAGGAATTGTTGAAACGCCGCCTCGATGAGGCTTCCAAATTCATCGATCTGGAGCAGGCCTGCTTGAGCCCGCAATGCGGTTTTGCGAGCACCGAAGAAGGCAACGCACTTACAGAGGATGAGCAATGGGCCAAGCTCGCCAGGATTGTGGAGGTCGCCGGAGAGGTGTGGGTTTGACCAACGGGTAAATGCCCGCGCGGCGAATCAATTGTTATCCTGAGCATTGGCGCGCATCTTTCCTTTTCAACCTTATCGATACAGCCGCAAAGCGGGGCCGGTGGAAACTCTGGTCACCCAGCCTTACGACAAGATTTCTCCCGCGATGCAGGCTCGTTATCTGTCGTCGAGCCCCTACAATCTGGTCCACATTCTTCTGGGGGAGAAGTCGCCGGAGGATTCGGATCGCGAGAACGTGTATACACGCGCGGCTGCGTATCTGGATTCGTGGATTGAGAGCGGCGTTCTGGAACGAGAGAGTGCTCCCAGCTTGTACGCGTATTTCCAGCGCTTCACGGTGCCGGATACGGGCTTGAAGTTGGAGCGCAAGGGTTTCATCGGCCTGGGCGCGGTGGAAGATTACGCGGCCGGCGTGGTGCACCGGCATGAGCAGACTCTCTCGGGGCCGAAAAAGGACCGGCTGGAGCTGCTGCGGCATACGCATGCGCATTTCGGCCAGATCTTCATGCTGTATCCGGATCCCGACCTGGCGGTGGACAAGCTGCTGGACGCGGCGGCGATCAATGCGCCGGTGACGGCCGTAGCGGACGAATACGGAGCGCTGCATCGATTATGGAAGATCTCGGACCCGGCGGCCATCGCCTGCATCCAGCAATTGATGTCGGACAAGAAATTGCTGATTGCCGACGGCCATCATCGCTATGAGACCGCGCTGGCGTTCCGCAACGAGAATCCCGGCTGGGATGCCGCGGAAAAGGTCATGATGACGTTCGTCAACATGCACTCGCCCGGTTTGGAGATTCTGGCGACGCATCGGGTGGCGCGAGGGCTGCCTGATTTCGATTCCTCAGCTTTCTTAGAGAAAATTCAAGCGCGCAAGCTCGAATCTCTGGATGAATTGCGGCGTATCTTTCGTGCGCCAGCGCCCGACAAAATCCGGATTGGGATCGCGCTGCCTTCGGGGGACGTGTTTCTGTCGGAACGCGAGCGGAAACCCGGCGAGCTGGACGTCAAGGTGCTGCACGAAGAACTGCTCGGCGGGCTACTGGGCGTCAGCGAAGAAGCCGTGCGCGAAGAAAAGAATATCGAGTACGTGCGCGGGCTCGACGCTGCCTACGCGGTGGTTCGGGAAGACGCGCAGGTGGCCTTTTTGCTGGAACCCACCACCATCCAGCAAGTGGCTGAGGTCGCGTTTTCCGGCGGCGTCATGCCGCAAAAGTCGACAGACTTTTATCCGAAGCTTTTGAGCGGCGTGACAATTTACAAGCTGGACAAGTGAGCTGCAGCATTAGCGTGCGAAGTTAGGAAGATTTAATACTGCCTTGAATGCGCCCTTTCCACTCGCCGCCTCGGCCGGTCCAGTAGCGCAGGGCGGAATCCACCGTCGCGCCCATGTAGAAGAGCGCGATCAGCGGTAGCAACGGAGCCCAGCCGGACGACCTTCGGTAGAAACGCAGCATGGGGAGATATGAGATGCTCATCAGCATCCACGCAGCGAGGCCAAGCAACATGGCGAGCGGATCGCGAGTCAGCAACAAGAGCGGTGGGGCAAGATATATCACGGCCATGCCTATGATGGTTGCGGCCAGCAGCCACGCGGAGTGACGAAGCTCAGTAAAAGCGCTGCGCGAAATCATCCGCCCGATCTCGGCGAAGGTGTCGTAGGGACGGATGCTGTGAGCGTGTTCGGTCATACCGAGCCAGATGAGGCCGCCCGGTTTGACGGCGCGCGCCAGCGCGCAATCGTCGATCAGTTCACTGCGAATCGCTGAGATTCCGCCGATTCGTGCCAGCGCCGAGCTGCGAATCAGAATGCAGCCGCCGGCCGCACCCGCGGTCTTGTGACGCAGGCTAGCGATCCACGCCGGCGGGTACAGCATGAAGAAGAAGAAAACGAACGCCGGGATGAGCGCGCGCTCGGCGAGTGTGCCACAGCGCAGCTTAACCATCCACGACGTTAGATCCAAGTGCTCGGCCTCAGCGCGCGCGATCAGACGTGTGAGACTGTCCGGTGCGTGCACGATGTCGGCATCGGTTAACAGAATGTAATCCGGCTGGAACCGCTCGGCTTTTTTGAGGCCTTCGGAGATGGCCCATAGTTTTCCGGTCCAGCCTGCGGGGATCGGGCCGGCGTGGACAATGCTCAGCCGCTCATGGGTTCCCGAGGCCTGGATGGTAGCATCGGTGCTGTGGTCGTCGACAAGAAACACGTGAAAAGGGCTAGGGTAGTCCTGATTCACCAGGGATGCGATCGCTGGCCCGATGACGGCTTCTTCGTTTCTAGCGGGCACAACCGCTGCCACGGATTTGTTCGCGGCGGCAGGGGGCGGGTCGGCGGATGCACGGACGCGCCAGAATCCGCCTCGGAAGAAAAACAGATAGATCCAGGCCAGGAGCGAGGCTGCGCCGGCTGAGTAGGCGATCCACACAGAACTATTGATAGCGCAGACGTCTCCTGGAGTGAATCGCAGGAAACCGGCAACCCTGCCGGGTGCGTCGAAATCAAAGCGGAGGTTCATCGAATGCCGAGCCGGACGGGGGAAGAACAGGGCCGGATTACGGGGAAAATCATCATCGAACAGCTCCTCAGAAACCTGGAGCTGGGGCAATTCGAGATGGGGTACAGCGTTCTGGTGCCGTGCATCTTCAGCCTGTACCTGCATCCGGACGATCACGCCCGCCTGACCGGCGTGTTCGATTTGATTCGCGAAGATGCGCGCCGCGCGCTTACGCAGCGCCTGGAGCAGTGGAACGCCAAGCCGCTATCGCTCGGCCGTCTGCGCGGTTCGCAGCAGCGCAAGCCATATAAAGCAGCTTGCAAGGACTGGGTATTCGAATTTTTCCCCGACGCGGAAGGCGTGGTGCCGGTGGGCGACGTGGAGATCCACTCCGAGCTGAACGAAACGCCGCAACCCGGTTATCACGGCGCTAAGACCACACTGCTGGGTCGCGAGCCGAGCGTGGGTAGCGGCACGGTAGGGAGCGACACGGGGCGCACCGCATCGCACGCCAGCACGCGGCAATCCGGCGAGCGCGTGTACGCCGAACTGCGCTATCGCGACGATTCGGGCCCGCAGCTTTTCCTCATGACGCAGGATGAAATCGCCATAGGGCGCGGCGGCGACGACGTGTCCGTGAACCTGGCGCTCTACACCAACGATGAAGTGTCGCGCGAGCATCTGCGCGTGCGCCGTGACCCAACGCAGGGTCGATTCTTGATTACCGATAAAAGTATGAATGGGACTTGGCTTAACGGCAAGCGTCTGAAGCGCGGCGTGGAAGAGCCTTTGCCCGCGCGAGCTGAAATCAGCGTTGCGGAAGTGATCACCTTGGAATTCGACGCGCGGCCATGAAGATTCCGTACCTCGCGCACATTCCGTTCGTGCTGTTGTTCCTGGCGTTCGCGCTGGTGTTCGTGGCCAGTCATTGGAACGGCAAGCAGCCCGGCAAACGGTAGCTATGGGCGTCGATTGCAAATGGCGTTCCGGAGCAGCCAGCGACCGGGGACTGGTGCGCGCCGAAAACCAGGATCGTAGCTACGTCGACGACAGCCGCGGTGTGTTCCTGGTGGTGGACGGACTGGGCGGCCACGCCGCCGGGGAAAAGGCCGCCGAAACCGCAGTCGAAGTGATTCAAGCCGAGCTGGCCAGCCAAGAAGGAGACATGGCACAGCGCGTTCGGCAAGCGATTACCGCAGCTAACAACCGCATCTGCGATCTTGCCGATGAGAACGAAGACTGGCGAGGAATGGCGTGCGTGCTGACACTGGCCGTAATGGAAGACGAGCGCGTCGTGGTGGGACACGTGGGCGATTCGCGCTTGTATCTGGTCTGGAACGGCGCCATTCGTAAGCTGACCTCCGACCATTCGCCGGTCGGCGAGCGCGAGGACCGCGGCGAACTCGCCGAGCACGAAGCCATGGCCCACCCGCGCCGGCACGAGATTTTCCGCGACGTGGGTTCGGTCAGGCGTGAACCGGATGAAGAAGAATTCATCGAGGTGAAGGAGTTTTTATTCAAGCCGGAAGCCGCGCTCCTGCTGTGCAGCGATGGACTGAGCGATCAGGTGACCTCAGACGCCATGAACGAGCTGATCGAGCGCTACGACGGCGATCCGGAAGCTGTTGCACGAAGCCTGGCGGAGGCCGCGAATCGGGCGGGCGGGACTGACAACGTTACTGCAATTTTTGTGGCTGGAAGCGAATTTTTCGGCGCTTCATCGCCGGCGATGACCCAGGCGCGGGTGCGGCATGCCATCACCAGGGCGCGGGAGATAGAGCAGTCGCGGCCGGCTGGAGCGCTCGCTGGCGTACTTGGAATCCTGACCTGTCGCACGGCTTTTCTGATTTATGGGTTTATTCTAGGGGTTGTGCTGGCGCTGGCCTGGCGTTAGCGAAACCGGGCGGCGGGCGGCACGTCAATGTCGTAAAGGTCGAATTGTGCTCGGAAGTAAGCAGTTTGGTAGTTACCAAATAATCCGCAAGCTGGCACGCGGGATGACCGACGTGTATCTCGTGTTCGACGCCGATTCCAGCCGCTATGCAGTATTAAAAATCGTTGAGGAATCCGGCGATGCCTGGACGCAGTTGGTTCTCGAAGCCGAGCGGCGCGGGGCGGAATTGCAACGCCAGTTGCGTCAGGCCGACTCGCGCGTGATCGAAATCTACGAATATGGCGAAAAGGATGGATATTTCTTCATCGCCATGCAGTACATCGAAGGGCGGACCGTCGCGCAGATCATCAACGAAGAAAAGCGCATCGAACCCGCGCGTGCGGCCAGGTTTGCGTCTGAGATTTTGAGCCAGCTCGCGAAGCTGCATTCGTTCACCGCGGAGATCGACGGACAGCGCCGCTCGGTGGTGCATGGCGACATCAAGCCATCCAACATCCAGATCGGCGGCGACGATGAAGTTCGGCTGCTCGATTTCGGGATCGCCAAAGCGCTGACGTTCACGCACAGCCGGACACATATGAGCCTGGGCAGTCCCAGTTATTGCTCGCCGGAGCGGTTAAGCCAAGGGCAGGTGGATCTGCATGCCGATTTGTGGGCTGTAGGAGTGACGCTGTACGAAATGGTGGCTGGCTCGCCGCCGTATCAGGCCGAGGATACGCGCAAGCTGGAGGCACTGATCCTGTCGCGGCGTCCACCTCGCGCGCTGCCAGAAGCGTGCCCGGCCGGACTCAAAGCAATTCTCAATAAGGCGCTGGCGGGAGATCGACACCTGCGCTACGTCTCGGCGGCGGCGTTTGAAAGCGATTTGCGGCTGTTCCTGCAAGAACGGCCGACGGCTGCTGAAGCGGAGCGGCGCGTTGCATGGCGTAGCAACCCCACCGTTGAGAAGCCTCGCTTCCACTTGCCGGAGCGCGTGTCGAGCATGGCCGCGACAGTGAAGCAGAGTGTGCTGCGGCTCAAACCGGAACCCGCCAGGCGGGTCGCAGCCGTGCTGAGCATTTTAGTGGCGCTGTGTTGGGGCCTGTTCGCGGGGCTCGTGGTTTGCGTTCCCGCAGGCTACTACTATCGATTCTGGCGTGAGAGCGGGCCGTTGCGCCGGAGTCAGGACTACGCGCGAGCGAGCATTGCGGCTATCAATTCCAACTGGGATCTGTTCCAACGCATTCAGAAGCAGAACGCCTTCTTGGGCGATTATTCTCCCGCCATACGGGTCGCGCCGGCGCTGCGATCCGCGTTGATACAGGCAGCAGACGAAATTATCGAGCGGTATCGCAACAGCTCAGATCCGGCGATTCGGTTCGATTGGCCCAAGGCGGCGGTTTGTCTCGACCACGTGCTCGAAATGGATCGCAACGATCGCGCGGCGCAAGGAAAGCTGGCGCTGGCCAATGGCTACATCAATCTGATTCGAGCGGATGCCGAGCAGGCGGATGCGCGCG
Source organism: Bryobacteraceae bacterium (assembly GCA_035501355.1). Classification (GTDB taxonomy): domain Bacteria; phylum Acidobacteriota; class Terriglobia; order Bryobacterales; family Bryobacteraceae; genus Palsa-89. The sequence goes on from DATJWJ010000115.1 coordinate 46,861, forward strand.
TAGCTACGATCCAAGCGGCACAGCAAAATTTTCAAGAAGCAGTGGCGTTAACACCGCGCTCGCCCGATCCTCATCTGGGCCTGGCTCAGATTTATGTGTATACGTTGAAAAACATCGGGAAAGCCGCGGCGGAACTGCACGAAGCGGCGGAATTAGGTTTCCAGCCCGGACCGCGCGAATTGGAAGAGGAAGCCGACGGGTATCGATTACGCGCGGGCGCCGAATTAGCCGAAGCGCGGCGGGCCCACGGCGCATCCCGGCCCACCGAAGAGCGATATCTACGGCTCGCGCAGCGCGATTTTGAGCGCGCGCGCCAGCTTTACGAGCCAATCCTCGGGTTTTCCAACGTGAGCCTGGCGCTCAGGCAGGTGGACGATGACGATCGCGCGCGCCAGGAACTAAATGATCAGTTGAACAAGCCGGCACCCGTGAAACGGTCGCGCAAGGTCACCAGGAGGGCAACCCGTTGGCAGTAACCAGAAGCTGGGAAGCCAAAGTCGTCGCGGTGGAGACGGGTGCGGCCACCGGTCGCGCCGGATGGCGCCAGTTCGCATGGCTGGTGTGTGCTTCGCTCCTGGTAGGCGCGGGACTGTTCCTGGTTTATTCCGCCAAGACCTATCGCTTTGCCGAGTCGAGCGCCAGCCTGGAGCGCGGCGACCTGCTGAACCTGAACCAAGTCCACGACGTCCATCAATTGTTGCCCTTCCTGCAGGTTTTCCGTAACCAGGACGAGCGCGAGTTTGCAGCCAAAACGGTGTTCGAATTTTTGGCCACCCACCAGCCGCTAGCCAACGTTGGGGCGCTAGGGCGGTTGCGCGTTGGCGAAAAGCAAATTGACGATCATCCAGAGTGGAGCGTGTTGCGCGGCCAGTTAGCCGAACAGCGCGTCCGGCAAGCCGGCAAGCCTAGTCGTAACCAGCTGCGCATATCGCTTCTCCCACTCGCCAGACTCAAGCCGGCTTTTGCGGTTCGCACGACACACGAGTATCAGCTTCAATTCCTAATCTGGATCGCGGCGTATTTTGCCGGCTTCTACGTGGTGTTCCTGGTCTGGCGGTGGAGCGGATTCCGCGGCGATTTTGCCATGCTGCCGGCCGTGCATTTGCTGACCGGGATCGGTTTGATTCTAGCCGTGAGCTTGCGCGATCCTCTGCGCGACACGTTGGAGTTCTCGAAGTTCGCTTGGGGCGTGGCACTGGGCTGCGTGGTGTTGCTGCTTCCGTCGCTGCGGATCGCGAATTACCAGCGCTTCGCCAAGTGGTGCTACACGCCGCTGTTTGCCGCTTTTGCGCTGTTCGTGCTGCTCATTCGATTCGGGTCCGGGCCGGCGGGCAACGATGCCAAGGTCAACCTCGGGCCCTTCCAGCCAGTGGAGGCGATCAAGATCTTGCTGGTGTTCTTTCTGGCGGGCTACTTCGCGCGAAATTGGGAGCGGCTGCGAGATCTGCGCGAAAAGCGTCTGGTTCCGCGCTCGCTGCGGTGGATCAATTTGCCGCGCTTGTCGCACTTACTGCCGGTAATCTGCGCGGTCGGATGCGCGTTGTTCCTTTTCTTTCTGCTGAAAGATCTCGGCCCTGCGTTGGTTACCGGGTTTCTGTTTTTGGCTATGTTCGCGGTGGCGCGCGGACGAGCCGGACTCGCGGTGCTCGGCATCGCGCTGCTCGTAGCGGGCGTCGCGATTGGCTATCGCGAAGGCAAACCGCAGACGGTGGTGGATCGCATCAACATGTGGCTCTCGCCCTGGGACAACGACGTGCACGGGGGCAATCAACTGGCGCATTCCCTGTGGGCGTTTTCAACCGGGGGCGCGTTCGGCTCGGGCCCGGGATGGGGCGATCCGGCGATGATTCCAGCGGGCAACACTGACCTGGTTCTGCCCGCGATCGGCGAGGAATGGGGATTTTGCGGAGTCGCCGCGGTGGTGTTGTTGCTCGGCTTTCTGGTTTATCGCGCGCTGCGCATCGGCTTGAAAGCACCCAGCGAATACGGGCTGTTTTTGGCGCTCGGCTTGGGAGCCCTGATCGCCTTCGAGATTCTGCTGATATCGAGCGGCGTGCTGGGCGCGTTGCCGCTATCGGGCGTAGTGTCGCCGTTTTTGAGTTCGGGCAACACTGCGATGCTCGCCAATTTTCTGATCTTCGGAATTTTATTGGCTATTTCGAATCACTCGCGCGAGGTCGCTGCTGGTGAACCGTTCCGCCGGCCAGTGCGGGCATTGGAGCTGGCTTTAGGCGCCTGCGCGCTGGCGCTGCTCGGATTCGCAGCATATTATCAGGTGGCGCGCGATCGCGAGTTTCTGGCCCGCGATACCAAGGTCTTCGAAGACGATGGCGTCAAGCGCGCGCAACATAATCCTAGGCTCAATTCGCTCGCGCGTGAGATTGAGCGCGGGAATATCTTTGACCGCAATGGAGTGTTGCTTGCTACCAGCGATTGGAATGAGCTGGAGCGGCGGCGCGGAGATTTCCAGAAGCTGGGCGTTTCGATAGACCAGGCCTGCTCACGGCTTGACAACCGGCATTATCCTTTTGGTCCCCTGACGGCGCACGTTTTGGGCGATCTGCGGACCGGCGATAATTTCCACGCCAGCAATGCATCGCTGATCGAGCATGATTCGAACGCCAAACTGCAGGGTTTCACGGATTATCGTGAGCTTGCTCCGCTGATTCGTTACCGGCATCAGCCCGGTAATCCGGACATCGCGCGGTTGCTGGCGCGGGACCGCTCGGTTACGGCGTCCATCGATATTCGCCTGCAAATGCTCGCCGACAAGGCGCTGAAGGATCAGCTCACAAAGGCCCACAAGGATAAGGGCGCGGTGGTTGTGATGGATCCGAAAAGCGGCGACGTGCTGGCTATGGTCAGCGAGCCCGCGCCCACAGCGTCGTCTGAGGCTACGCCGGATGAGTTGTTGGATCGCGCGCGCTATGGACAATATCCGCCAGGATCCACCTTCAAGCTGGTAACGGCGATGGCCGCGCTGCGCCTGGATCCCAAACTCGAAGGCAGGAGTTTCAGTTGCCGCCGGCTTCCGGACGGGCGCGTTGGCGCAATCATTCCCGGCTGGCGCAAACCGATTCGAGACGACGTCGGCGATTCGGCGCACGGAACTCTCACCATGGCGCGCGCGATTGCAGTATCGTGCAACGCCTATTTCGCGCAGCTCGGAGTCTTCTCGGTAGGCGCCAAGGCCTTGAGCGATACCGCCACGATGCTGGATATTCCAGCCGGCAGCGTTCCAGACATCCAGGCCGCCTTGCCCTTTGCCGCATACGGACAAGGTCCGGTTCTGGTGACGCCGTTCAAGATGGCTCGCGTGGCTGCGACCCTTGCGGCGCACGGCGCCATGCCCGAGGGACGATGGGTGATCGACAGCAGCAACAACCGCGGAGAGTCGCCGCGTCCGATCCTGGCGCCCGAGCTGGCTGATTTTATCGCCGGCGCGATGCGGGCGGTAGTAACAGACGGAACAGCGCGGCGGGCGATGCACGGCGTCACCGTCAGCGTTGCGGGAAAAACCGGAACGGCACAGCTCGACCAAGGCATGCCGCATTCCTGGTTCGCCGGATTCGCGCCATTCGACGGCGACCGGTCCAAGAGCATCGCGTTCGCGGTGGTTGTGGAACACGGAGGCTATGGCGCTACGACTGCAGCGCCGATTGCCCGCGCCGTCGTCCAAGCCGCGGCGGAGTTGGGGCTGGTGGGTGATAAACAATGAAAGTCTCTGAAATGATCGAGCGGCTGGGCCGCACGGTGTTTGAAACGCCTTTTGGCGCCTTATCGGAAACTCTGGGTGAGTCGCCTGAGGTGGCCGAGATTCGCATCGCGGTGTTGGACGAGATCTCGAAGAAAATCCAGCGCGCCGGAGGCCAGGCTCTTTTTCCATACAACGTGGTGCGCGTCGTGATTCGCGCCTCGGGGAGCGATGCCGCCGTCTTTCAGCACGATTTCTTTCGCCGATTTTTCGAAGAGGAAGTGCGCAAGAGTCTGTCGAAGGAAGCCTGCCGATTTCCTGCTGGCCTGCGTGTCGAAGTTCGCGCTTCGAGCGAAGAAGTTGGGAATGAAAAATGGCTGCGCGTCGAGACTGCGGCCGAGGACGCTCCACCGGTCGTCGAAGAGGCCCCCCGGCCGCGCCGCGGAGCCAGGCTGGTAGTGGAAGCCGGCAGTGCGAATAAACCCGAGATTCTCTTGCAAAAGACGCGCACCAATATCGGGCGGCTGGTGGATGTCTACAAAGCCGAGGGGTTATCGCGGCGCAACGACCTGGCCTTTGCCGCGGATAACCCCATCAACCGCACCGTATCGCGTGAGCACGCGCACATCGTGCACGACAAGAAGACCGGCGAGTACCGGCTCTTCAACGATCGCTGGTACCAGCGCGGCAACAAGCCCGAGAGCAATAGCGGGCTGTGGATCGTGCGCGACGGCATGGGGCAGGAGGTGCATCGCGACACGCGCGGAACCAGGCTGCTCGCGGGCGATGAGATCCATCTCGGCCAGGCCGTGGTGAAGTTTCAAGTTAAATAAGATCGAGCGCTTGCTCGAAATCGGCCAGCAGGTCGCGCCAGTCTTCGATTCCAACCGAGATTCGCACCAAACCATCGGTTACACCGGCTTGCGCGGATTCTTCTTCGCTGAAGCCGGAGTGCGTGGTCGACTTAGGATGACAGACCAGCGTTTCCACTCCCCCCAGCGATACGGCGTTGTGCGCGATGTGCAGATTGCGCAGGAACTCGAAGGCCGCCGGCTTGCCGCCGCGAAGATCGATGGACAGCATGCCGCCGGGAAAATCGCATTGCTCGCGCGTGATTCGGAGTTGTTCGGGATCGGTGAACAAGGTGGGATAGAGCACGCGCGCCACCTTGGGATGCTTGGCGAGGCGCGTGGCGATACGCTCGGCGTTCTTGCTGGACCGGTTCATGCGCAGCGTCACCGTAGGGAGCCGTCCGTCCAGCATCCAGCATTCGTCCGGCTGCAAAATATTGCCGAACACATTGCGCTTGCCGCGCATTTTACGCAGCAACGCGGGGTCAGCGGCGGTAACCGCGCCGCAAATCATGTCGCTGAATCCCGAAAGATACTTGGTGGCCGAGTAGAGGCACATGTCCGCGCCCAATTTTAGCGGATGTTGAAATGCCGGGCCGAGCAGAGTATTGTCCACCATCACGATCGGTTTGTGTTTCAACCGTCCGACCGCGGCGACGGCGTCCTGAATGCTGGTCATGATGATGGTGGGGTTCGCGGGCGTCTCGATTAGAACGATGGCCAGATTCTTGGCTGAGCGGATGGCATCGTCCAGATCGCCGGAACGCCCGGCCGGCACGGCAATACCGGCGATGTCCAGCGTGCTGAGAAAATCCTGGATGAGATGCTGTGTGCCACCGTATATCGGCACCGTGTAGACGATGCTCTGGCCCGGCCGCGCGAAGGTGAGCAGCGCCGTCATGATTGCGGCCATCCCGGAGTTGAACACCAGCGCTGCCTGCGCGCCGGGTTCCAGTGGAACCAGGTGCTCTTCGAGAATCTCGGCGTTGGGATGATTGAAGCGCGAATAGACCAGGTCCGGTATTTCATCCGGCTGCGGCTGCGCGCGGCCGGCCATTAAGTCGAAGGCGCGTTCGGCTGCTTCGGGGCTCGAGAAAACATAAGTCGAGCTGCGAAAAACCGCGGGACGCGCGGAGCCCACCGAAAGGCTGGGATCGAAGCCGCGAGTGAGAACCTCAGTCGGCGGACGGAGCGTGGGAGACTGCTTATCGTGCATGCCTTACCCCCAACTCCAGTGTAGTGCGGCGCGGAGCTGCCAGTATCAGAGCACGCCTGGAATTACGGCTTTGACTTCGCGCCGATACTGAGTGTATTGCGAGCCGAACTGTTCAATCATGAATTGCTCTTCCGTTCTCCACTTAATCCAAAACCCCAGAAAGGCGATCGCGACGCCGATCAGACAGGCCACTTTGCCGTAGCCAATCGCCGTTCCCAGCAGCGCGAGCAACATGCCGGAGTAGATGGGATGGCGGACGATCCGATATGGACCGTTGCGAATCAATTCGTGATCTTGTTTAAGAGTTACGGCGCTGCTCCAGTTGCGTCCCAGCGTAAAACGCGCCCAAATGGCGAAGCCAATGCCGGCCGCGGTGAGGAGCACGCCGCAGAACGTTAGCAATCGTGAGGCTGGAACAAAGTGCACATTCAACACGTCGAAGCGCCACGGCTGAAAGACCAGGAGAAACGCGAGCACAGTAAGGGCAGCTTGAATGATCCTGCTGGTAGAAGTCTGCCGGCGCACAGTGCGTTTGGATGTCAGAGCGGCCAACATCCACACCGCTACGAAGAACAGCCAGAGCGCTTGATCGGCGTCAATCGGCATCCCTATTTAAGCTACGCTTTGCATGACGGCCCGGTTCCACCATGTTCGCCCTCAAACTAATCGCCAGCGTGCTGCTGAATGTACTCATTTTCGCCGTGCCGTTGTTCCTGCCGGCGGGTACTTTGGACTGGTGGCGTGCGTGGGTGATCGTGGGTGTATCTTTCACCGGGGCCGTGGGAGCCATCGCCAGCCTG
>DATJWJ010000116.1:0-34983 GCA_035501355.1 Bryobacteraceae bacterium
GTGTCGGTATTTTCGTTCCAGCGGATTCGATAGGCAGCGCTGGGGCGGAACAGATGGCTGTCCGAGGCGGCGATGGCCGCGCTCATCTGACGCAGCGGGGCGACGTCGTCCAGGATCCAGAAGCCCCGGCCGTGCGTGCCCGCGATCAGGTCATTGCCGTGGATTGTTAGGTCGCGGATCGAGGTGCGCGGCATGTTGAGTTGCAGAGCCTGCCAGTGATCGCCGTCGTTGAATGAAACATAGGTTGCCAATTCTGTTCCGGCGTACAGGAGGCCTTTTCGTACGGGATCTTCGCGCACTGTGTTGACCGGACCTTCGGGCAGGCCCGCGACGATCTCCTTCCAGGTTTTGCCGCCGTCGTGGGTGCGATAGATGTGGGGTTTCAGATCGTCCAGGCGGAAACGGTTGATGGCTGCGTAGACGGTGAGGTCGTCGAAGTGCGATGCGTCGAGCTGCGCGACTTTGCTCCACGGCGTCAGAGCCGGTGGCGTGACGTTGGTCCAGGACTTTCCGCCGTCGCGCGTCACGTGGATCAAGCCGTCATCGGTTCCGGCCCAGATGACGTTTACGTCCTTGTGCGATGGCGCGATGGCGTAGATTACACCGCGACGCGTCGCTTCTTTTTGAGCTTGTTCGGTGAAGACGCCGACGCTCGGCGGAACGTCGTACTTGGCGCGCGTCAAGTCCGGACTGATCGTTTCCCAACTGTGTCCTCCATTGATGGTTTTTAGAAGGAATTGCGAGCCGAGATAGAGCACGTGCGGATCGACTGGCGAAAAAATCAGCGGCATGGTGCGCAGGAATCGAAATTTTTCACCACGCAACAATTGCGGACCGACCTGCTGGACTTCGCCGGTGGTCTGGTTGAAGCGCGACACTCGGCCGCCATAAATGATGTTGGGATCCAGCGGGTCGGGCGCGACGTAGCCGTATTCTTCCACGCCTACCGGGTGCCAATCGCGAAACGTGATCTCGCCATAATCGCTGCGGCTGGCGACGCCGGCCGATCCGCTCTCCTGCTGGCCGCCGTAGACCCAGTATGGAAATCGATTGTCGGTGATCACGTGGTAGAACTGCGCGGTGGGCTGGTTGTACCAGGAGCTCCAGGTCTGGCCGCCGTTGAGGCTGATGGTGGCACCCTGGTCGGCTGCGAGCAGGATGATTTCAGGGTGCAGGGGATTGATCCAGATGGTGTGATAGTCGTCGCCGCCGGGCGCGCCCTTGATGGCGGTGAATGACTGGCCCGCGTCGGTGGAGCGGTAGGTGGAAGTGTTGGCCACGTAGATCATGTCTGGATTTTTCGGGTCCACCCGTACCATGGCGAAATCGTCGCCGCGGCCGGTGATGCGCTCTTCGGTGTTGACGCGCTGCCAGGATGTACCGGCGTCGTCGGAACGGTACAGTGCGTTGGGCTTGGCTTCGGCGAGCGCGTACATGCGGCGGGGATTGGAGGGCGCGATGGCGATGCCGATTCGGCCGAGACCTTGGGCGATGGTTGGGAGTCCGGTGGTGAGCTGCTGCCAGGTGTCGCCGCCGTCGGTGGATTTGAAAAGACCGCTGCCAGGGCCGGACCACGCGCCGTTCTCCCAGGGGCCTTGTCGCGCGGCCCAGAGCACGGCGTAGATGGTGCGCGCGTTGGTGGGATCGAACGCCAGGTCGACGGCGCCCGTGTTCTCGTCTTTGTAGAGGACCTTCTGCCAGGTTTCGCCGCCGTCGGTGGAGCGGAAAACGCCGCGCTCGGCGTTGGGTCCGTAGGGATGACCGAGCACGGCCGCGAAGACGCGGTTAGGATCGTGCGGGTCGATGAGGAGCGCGGAGATTTGCTGGCCGTCCCGCAGTCCGAGATGGCGCCAGTTGAGGCCGGCGTCGGTGGATTTGTAGATTCCGTCGCCTACCGAGAGATCGGGGCGCTGGAGGCCTTCGCCGCTCGCGACATAAATAATGTTGGGGTCCGATGGCGCGATGGCGAGTGTGCCGATGGAGCCGGTGGGCTGCGAGTCGAAGATGGGATGCCAGGTGCGGCCGGCGTCGGTGGTTTTCCAGACCCCGCCGTTGTTGGCTCCGATGTAGAAGATGTTGGGCTGGGAGGGAATGCCGGCGGCGGCGACCGTGCGTCCGCCGCGGTAGGGGCCGATATTGCGCCAGCGGAGGCCGGAGTAGAGCGAGGGCGAGAATTGTTGTGCCGGGAGGGGCGAGGCGAGGAGTAGGAGGAGGAGTGAGAGGCGATGCATGCGGTTCTGCTAGTAGGATACCCAGCGTTTAACTCAAGATGCATGTTGCGCCGGGGCGGGGATGTGAAAAAAAGGAAAAATGAAAAACGAAGCCAAGGCTGGCCCGTAGGGGTTGGGCATTCCGGGGTGGCGTTGGGTTCGTTTTGTCATTTTTTATTTGTGCGAGGTGCGGCGTCGCCGACGTGCGAACCGCGTCCGCTCTGCTCGTGTGACCCATTCAAACGAGAATACGCCCGGGCCATGCACGCGGTGCGGTGTGGATAGTGTAAGTAGTTGTGGGGCTGCCAGCGAAGGCTTGTTGAGGCAAGGTGAACGCTGGGAGAGGCGAGCTTGTCACTGAGGTCTTCATCTCGGGACCGGGATCGAGACCAGCCGCGCGTCGCCTGGTAACTTCTTTACTCGCAGCCGTTTTTATCGGAAGAAGTCTCGAAGAGCCGATGCCGGGGCGGGCGGGCCACGCGGCCGTTTCGCTCCACGTGAGCGCGTCGCTAGAACGGGTCCGGGGCTTCGTGCTATTAATCAGAGGGCATAGCGCCAAGAGAGGTCCACGATTGTTTTCTTCGCCGTTCAGGTGATTTACATAGTGCATTTTTTCGAATGTTTTTGGCTGGAATGGATGCGCATCGCGATCTCCCATTGTTTCTTCAAGAGCGCCGCACAGGATCCGACATGCTTCTCTAGTTTCCTAACCTTGCTCGAATAAGCCCGTGCTGTATCGCCAAAGGTACAATTGAAACGATGGCTGAGCCTGTAGTCGTGATCGATCCAGAAGTGATGAACGGGACGCCCTGCTTTCGCGGTACGCGGGTACCGTTCAAGAATTTGATCGACTACCTTGAAGGCGGACACTCCTTGGGTGAATTCCTGCAGCAGTTTCCAACGGTCACGCGTGAGATGGCGGTCCAGGCGCTCGAAGAGGCCAAGGATTCGCTGCTTGCTAGAATCGCGTGAAATTGTTGTTGGACGAGTGCTTGCCGATCGATTTCCGTCATCATTTTCGCGGCCATGACGCTTCACACCGCGGAGTGGGCGGGTTTCAAGGGTAAGAAGAATGGCAAATTGCTTTCGGCTGCCGAGACGGCGGGTTACGATGCGCTGCTCACGGTAGATCAGGGATTACCACGTGAGTTCGACCGATCCGCGAAGAAGCTGGCGGTCATTGTGATCCAATCGCCCACCAACCAGATCGAGGATCTCTTGCCCTTCGTGGAAAAGATCTTAGGAGTTCTAGAATCGATACAGCCTGGCGCGAAGATTACGATATAAGGGCGGCTGGAAGTAAACATGTCAACACCTGTCATCAGAACCAAGTCCCTGGTACAAACGCGCTTGGCGCGAGATCGAGAAGTTCATGGGCCGGCCTCGCTTGAGTCCCGAGGACCGCGAAGTGTGTGCGCTGTTAATGCAGTTGACCGGAGACTACGAGAGCAAAACATTCCCGCGACAGCGCTCTACGGCTCTGGGGCTGATTGAGTTCATGCTGGAACAGAACGGTCAACCGCAGAAGGTGTCGGCGCCGATATTTGGTGGCGAGACTCATGTGTCCGAGGCGCTGCACGGTAAACGTGCCATTCGACTTCCTCAGGCGGTGAAACTCGGGGGCTGTGAGAGGCCGCGGCTGGCTTATAGCGTTGCCACCAGATCGTCGATCTTCTGGAAGCATTCCTTGATGCCCAGTTCCATTCCGGACTTCAGGGCACCGTCTCGATCCTGTTTGCTCTGGAAGAGCATGTTTATTGTCAGCGTGGTTTGACCGTCTTTTTCGTCGAAGGTCAGAGTAACCAGGGACTCGGCGCCCGGCATGGCTTCGAAAACTTCGGTGCGCTGCAGGCGTCGGGGCGGATCGATCTCGCGAAATACGCCGGAGAAGGCGATGTCCATGCCATTTCTCGAAACTACCCAGCGCCAGGCGCCTCCCACGCGGAGGTCGATGTCGCAGACTGTTACAGTGGTTTGCCGCACCCCGTACCATTTGCGGACGTGCTCCGGCTTGGTCCAGACGTCGAATAGGACGCGGGCGGGAGCGTTGAAGACGCGAGTCATGGAGATTTCACGATCCGATGGCAGCGTGAGGTTGAGTTCATGCTGTAAAGTGTCTGTCATTTTTGATTCTCCTTTTCGGTGATTTCGGAAAGATAGGCGTCCAGGCGCTGGAAGCTTTCTTCCCAGTTGCGTTTGAATCGTTCCGCCCATTTGGCTACCTCTTGAATGCGCTGCGCGTTGAGGCGGCAGGGGCGGCGCTGCTTGTCGCGGCCTTGTATGACCAAGCCGGCTCTTTGAAGTACCTTGAGGTGCTTGGATACGCCGGGGAGACTCATTTTCAGCGGCTGGGCGAGGGTGTTGACAGTGGCCTCGCCGGTTGCGAGCTTCTCGACGATGGCGCGGCGGGTCGGGTCGGCCAGGGCGGCGAGGGTGAGGCTGAGCGGGTCGGCTATACGCGTCATAGTTATCTAATCGGTTAATTAACTAATTAGAATAAGACAAGGTTTGGAGAGCGTCGTCAAGAACTCTATTGCTTGCGTTTTGTGTAACTTGACATTTTGGTGGCGGTGGCTACGTTGACCGCGGGAGGAATCCTCGCGTTTATCGCGCTGCATTTGTTGGCGGATTGGCGGCCGTCTGGGGGATGGGGAGCATGCCTCGGGTGGGGCGAAATCGGGGAATGAGTGTACTGTCCCCGGATTTCTGAATTTCTTTTTGCTTTTCTGGCTATTACTTACCTAAACCGCCTTGCGTTATTGGGACACGCTGGGGCGTACGCTTGGCAGTGAAGAAAGAATGGTAAGGATCTTATCCATCGACGGCGGCGGAATCCGCGGCATTATTCCAGCTATGTTGCTGGCCGAGATCGAGCGGCGCACCGAGCAGCCGATCGCGCACCTGTTCGATTTGGTGGCGGGGACCTCAACCGGGGGAATCATCGCGCTGGGGTTGACGATTCCTAAATGTCCGGGGGGTCCGCTATACAGCGCGCAGCATTTTGTGGAGCTGTACGAACATGAAGGCGCGCGTATTTTTCATCGCTCGCTTCTGCGCGCGATGTTTGCAATCGACAACCTGACGTGGAAGAAGTACTCGTCCACGGGTGTCGAGCAAGTACTGAAGGAATATTTTGGGGACTCGCGGCTGCGCGACGCGGTCACGGATGTGCTGATCACCAGTTATGAAATCGAGCGGCGCTTTCCCTTCTTCTTTAAGAGCCGGAACGCGCGCAAGCGGCCGGACTACGATTTTCTGGCGCGCGACGTGGCCCGAGCGACGTCGGCTGCGCCCAGTTACTTCGAGCCTATGAAAGTGTCCAGCGGAACCAATTCGGAATACTATACGCTCATCGATGGCGGAGTGTTCGCCAATAACCCGGCCGCGTGCGCGCTGGTGGAGGCGCGAGCGACGCTGGATGGGTCCGACTATCTGGTGGTGTCGCTAGGAACCGGTTCGATGATGCGCAGTCTGCCCTTGAATCTCGCCAAATACTGGGGCGCCGCGCGCTGGGCCAAGCCGGTGCTGGATATTGTCTTCGATGGCGTCAGCAGCACGGTGGATTATCAGCTCGGACAGCTCATGCCCGAGATTACCGGCGAGCTGCAGCGTTATTACCGGTTCCAAGTGGCGCTGGACGGCAGCAGTCATTCGATCGACAATACCAGTGCATCGAATATCACGGCGCTCAAGGGGCTGGCGGGCAATTTGATTGAAACCGAATCGGCCAAGCTGGACGAGCTGTGCGAGACGCTGACTGAAGCGGCTACATCTGGGTCGCAAAAGGCGTGAAGCGGGTATCGTAGTCGAACTTGTCGACGCCCTCGGTTCTCTTGAGGAATCCGACGATCCAGTAGGTGAGCGGCGTGGCGACCACTTCGTACACGACCTTGAATAGATAGGCAGCGACGATCAGGCGGATGAGCCCTGGCGAAGTGATTTCTCCAGAGAAGGCGATGACGTTGATAATAACCGTGTCAACGGCCTGTCCCGCGACGGTGGATCCGACGGTGCGTGTCCACAAATAGCGGCCCTTGGTGATCAGTTTCATCTTTGCCAGCGTGAACGAGTTCACAAATTCGCCGCACCAGTAGGCGATTAGGCTGGCAACCACTAATCTAGGCACCTGATGAAAGACTATTGCGAAGGCCTCCTGGTTTTTCCAACCCGGTGCGGGTGGCAACGCTACTATCAGATTGCCCAAGATTGCCATGGTGGCGTTCGCGAAGAATCCGATCCAAATGATGCGGCGCGAGGCACCATAGCCGTACACCTCCGTGAAGACGTCGCCAAAGATGTAGGTGATGGGGAACAGCAGTTGAGCGCCGCTGACGGGATACGACCCCATAGCGCAAATCTTCTGACCGACCAGGTTGGAAATGATCAAAACCACGATGAAGATGCTTGCCAGAAGGTCGTAGTATTTGTAAACGCGGGTGGGTTCAGCCAATTCTAGATTATGACCTAGAACTGGAGGACGGCGATGCTGCCGTCGGTCTGGAGCTGGTCGCCGGTGGCGTTGGAGAGTCCCGGCGGAAGATTGCGTTCCACCAGCGAGAGGCCTTGGACCAAGCCGGTGAAAAGCAGATCGTTGACCACTTTGGCGCGCTCGCCGTCGATCCGCGGGTCGATCTTGTGCGTGAAGGTGCGGCTTTCCTGGGAGTAATCAATCCCGGTATCGTGCGTTCCGGAGGCTTCCCAGACATCCTGGCCGTTGAACTTGCCCGGGCGATGAAAAATGCGGATATGGTGGCGGGCGTTGAAGGTGTCGGTAGCTTTTTCGAACACCATGTCGGGAGGCGCGCCGTCCAGGTACAGGATGGAGACGGGCGCTTCCTTGTAGCCGCGAGCTTCGGCCATGGCGCGGAATGTTTCGAGCTTAGATTTATCGTTAAGGCGGTCGGCGCGCGACCAGCCTGCTTTTTCGAACGCGGCCTCCACCTGTTGCTCGCTCCCCAGGAACATCAGGTTGGTTACGTCGGACGGCCTAGCGGGTTTCTCGGCCACGGTTTGAAACGGCTGGCGAGCAACCAGGCGCGCGAGGGCGTCCTCGGGCTGGATGGCCTTGACGGAGAGTCCGGTACTGGAGCCGGTCCAGTCCAGCGGCTTGGTGAGCGCGATGGTCATTTCCACGCCGGGCTCGTAATCGATGTTGGCGTCGGTTTGCTTCAGGACAGCTTGCTTGACGGTGCCTAGAAGGTCGCCGAGTCCAGGATATTTTTCGCTTACCTTATTAATGCCCTGATCCAGGCGTGCCGAGCCTGTTTCCGAGGCTTTGATCCCGGTGATTTTTCCATCAGCGTCCACCGATTCACGCGCGTTGTCGACGCCGGTCACCTTGGCGGCCAGGGTTGATTTTCGGGCGCCGTCGGCGATCTGGTCGAAGGCGAGATTGAGCGATGCTTGCTGATCGCTTTGATCGGCGGCGGTGACGTTCACGATGTGGCCGCTCAATTTCGCGCCGGCCGGCATGGCGATGCGGCCGCCGACAACCACGGGAGCAATGACCACGGCGTCGAAGCGCTGGCCCTGCTTGGCGGTGGCGGTGTTCAGAGCGGTGGTGAGGCGAATCTGGATTTCCGTTCCGGAGGGAATCGAAGCGGCGGCAAGCAAGCCGGCTGCAGCCAGCAGAATGATTCCGGGTCTCACACTAGATATCCTACCGTGAAGCGAGTGTCGCAGAGCATCCGCTTTAAGCATCTAAGCTCTGGCTTTAAGCATCTAGGCTAAGGTCCTGCAAGCAGGGCACGGGCAGCCAGTGTTACATTATTTAGCCAGCGGGAAGGGAAGGAATCCAGCATGAAAACCCTCGTGAGACCCCTCGCATTCGTGTTTTTTCTGAGCTTTTGCGCGACCGCACAAGATTTGGAGACACGCGCCTGGCAAATGGAGAGTAAAGGAGACGCCACGGGAGCGCGTGAATTTCTGGCGGGAGCGGCGCGGTCGGGCGGCTTCGATGCGCTGGACGCTTATGCTCAGTTCTTGGATCGTCACCACGATCCGCAGGCTCGCGCGGAGTACGAAAAGGCGTTGAACGCCGCGCAAGGCGCACAGCGAGCGCGAGTGGCACGCCGTCTGGTGGAGCTGGATTTGCTGGCTGGTTCGCGCAACGACGCGGCGCGCGATCTGGAGGTGTATGACGCCGCGGGTGGGAACGATTTCAAGCTTCCGCCACTTTCCGCAGTTTCCGAAAAGAAGACGGTGATATCGATTCCCGGGCCTTACGGATCGTTCGCCCGCATGGCCGCGCTGTCTCCCGATCTGGAGCCCGAGGAGCTGCTTCCGGCGCTGGCGCGCAATGTGATCACGAACGGCTACCAGGCGGCCACGGGCAACGAGGCGCTGGAGCAAACCGAGTATCTGAAGCTGGTAGTGCGTTATCTGTCACAGGCGCGCGAGCTGGACAAACTGGCCGGTGCGGATCACACGATCAAAATCGAGTCTTGCGACTCCAGCCAGACCGCCGAGCTGCTGCGAGTGCTGGGGTATCGCATGCGTGGCGCGTGCGGCAGCGAACTGGTGCTGGAGACGGTGAACGCCACGCGGGCGTTCCTGACCATCGATTCAGGGTTTCCGCTGGCTGAGCTGGAGCAGAGCCTGCGCACCAATCGGCCGTTCACGGAGGACTACAAGCCCACCCAAGTTCCAATTCTCTACGGTCCGGACTACTGGCTGAGCGCGAAAGAAAAGCAGAGCGGCGAATTTGTCGACGCATTTTTGGGCGATCCTTCTCTGTGCAGATTGTACCTGGCGCTGTCCAAGCTGGATCCTTCGGTGGCCGAGGAGCTGCGCAAGAACACCACGGTGCAAAAGATTCGCGCCTACGCGCATGTCCTGGATTTCTACGGCGGGATGTTGGAGATTCGCGGCGGCAAGGTATTGGTTCCGGGCGGGGCGCGTTCGGAAAAAGCATGGGCCGATCTGGCGGGGGCGGGGCCCGACCGGCCGGCCGCGTTTATCGAGCGGCTGGTGGCCAAGGACGATGGCTGGCTGGCCAGTTATTTCGACGCGCTCTCGCGCATCAATAATCCCTCCAGCGTGGCGGTCCAGAATTATCTTACCGAGCCGGAGCGCCTGAAGCGCTTCTACTCGGCCATCCGCGGAAAGGTGACGAGCCCGGGCCCGGCGCGCCCGGTGTTCCGCTCCAACACCGACATGCTGCTGCTGACCACGCGTCTGCGCTTGGATCCGGACGGAAGGCCGCATGTCCCGGGAGGGCTGGAGGTTTGGAAGGCGGTATTCGTCGAACATCCGGCCGGCGCTGGCAAGTACGACCTCAGGTTAAGCAAGGCGGCGGCGAGTTGGAAGGACTCCGACGACGTGCTGGAAGCGCTGTTCGGGCTATGCCGGAAGGCGGTGGAGAATGAGCCGCTGAAGATTTTCATGGCGCTGACGGACATGGATCGCCGGCGTCAGACTCCGCTGGATGCAAAAACGGCGGCGCGGCTGGCGCACGAGTACCGGAGTTTCGGCGCGCAATACCCGATTCTGGCCGAAGCGCCGGAACTTTCTAACGCCACTATCAACCAGTTCCTGGATACGGCGGGCGTCGTGAATCAGATTCACGACATGGGAGTGCGCGCCGATGCGGCCGGGACCATGCAGGCGCTGGTGGGGCTGTGGCAGATTTTTTACCGGCAGGGCTCGATCGCGCCGGCGGAGGCGGATCACACTCTGGCAGGTGTGTTAAGCCCATTTGCGAAGGTCAAGAGCGAACGCGACATATTCGAGAGCGGGCGGGAGGGCGTCAAGACGCTGCTGGCCGCAACCCAGTCCCCCGCTAATATCTCGGCACAGGATCGGATGATCGATCTGCTGGCAGGCACCGCGGACAACGACAACTCAGACGCGCACACGCAAGTCGTGGAGGACATGATTCGTATCTTCGAGGCGCAGCGGCTGATCTCGCTTTCTACGATTTTCGAGCTGGTGGATCATCTGGAGGGACTGGCCAAGGGGGAGAAGGCGAACATGGCGTTGATCAATCGGACCGCCTCGCGCATTTCAGAGATCCAGCTTCCGCGGACGTCGCTGAGCTCGATGGAGCGAAACACGCTCAGCTTCGGCTATTGGTCGGAGAAGCACATCGAGGCGCAGCGCAAACTGAACTTGCGCGCGCTGCTTGACCGCGCCGCGACGGATCCGAAGAAGCTGGACGATGTGCGCGGTCTGATGGCGCCATTTCTGCGCGATACGCTGGTGGGTTTCAACTACATTCACTACGCTCCGCCGGGAGCGCAGGTGCTGTACACCAATCCGCTATTTGTTCGCAGCCATGACTTCATCGGCCTGCAGGGGTCGGCACAAACCTGGAGGACGACCGAGGTGTTAGGAACGGGGTGGCCGACCAGCGCCGGCGGGAAACTGGTGGGGTCCCTGGCCAGCTTGCCATACGCTTTGGCGGAGGCGGAACAAAATTTCCTGATTCCGTCGCGCGAGCAGGCGCTCATTTGGGGTGACCTGGTGCCGCAGCTCATGATCTCGGCGACGGTGCAACGGTGGTGGAACGTGACGCCATCGCAGCTGCATTGGGTAGCGCTGCACTTGGACTACGCCGACACGCAGCTTGCCGATGCGGCCCTCAATCCGGATCGCCGGGAAGCGGTGTTGGAGGCGCTGGGCCATTACGCGATGCCGGCGCGCGTGGAAATGGTTCGCGCGCTGTTGGAGCAAGGCCGCGTAAAGGCGGCGCTCGACCAGGTGATGCCTTCCGAGCAGTTCGCCATCGCGCGAGACCTGCTAGCGGAGAAACGTGCCGGCGATACGCCCATCGCGGGCGAGATCGGACGCATGGCCGGGGAGACGCCGCAGCAGTTGAACTACGCGGCGATATCGCACGCTTTCGGAACGCCCAAGCCGACGCTGGCGAACTCGTACTCGCCGGAATTGCTCAATCTTCGGACGTTCCCGACATTGATGGGATATTCGAGCCGCATTCTGGCCGAAAGCTGGGAATCGAATCTTTTGTATTACGCCGCGCTGGCCGACCAGTTGTACTTGCCTCCGGCTCAGCTCAATGTTCTGGTACCGGAATGGACGCGCGACACGGTGGAGCAGATTTTCGCGACACATCTGGAGGACTGGCCGGCGCTGCTGCGTTCGCTGCGGATGGTGGGTGACGGCGTACGCGAAAAGACCAAGAAACAGGTGGTGGCGGGAGCAGGTCTATAGCCGGGACCTGACCTATAATTTAAGACAGCCGTCGGGGAGGGTGACTTGAGATTACTGACAACTTCTATCTTGAGCGCAATTGGAATACTCGGCTCAGGAGGATTGCTGTGGCTGTCCGCTCAGGAACGGCCCACGTTCCGCATCAAGGTGGACATGGTGGTGTTGAGTTTCACCGTCACGGACGCCAAGGGGAAATACATCAACGGTCTCAAGCCCGCCGATTTCCGCGTGACCGAGGACGGAATTGCGCAGAAGATCAACACGTTCGGCGAAGGGAGCCGGCCGCCTCTGCAAGTGCTGGAGGATGGCAGGACCAAAGCGTTGTCGGTGGCCGAAACGCTGGCCGGCACGGGCACGGAGGGCGACGTGAAATCGGAGGAATCGCGCACCGGCTCTTTCGTCGGCACCAACGTGTTCGTTCTGTTTGACACCAGCAATTACATGTACCGCGGCTTCGTTTACGCCTCCGATGCGATCGCCGATTTTGTGCGCGGGCTGGACCGCAACGATTCGGTGGCGGTGTATACATTCAGCCGCAATATGAAGCGCGATGCTCCTTTGACGCACGAGCGCAACGAGGCGATTCTGGGACTGCGCAAGGCGGTGGCCGGGGACGATGCCGCGTTGTACAACGGTTTGCTGCTGACTCTGCGCGATGCCGCCAAGGTGCCGGGACGCAAAGTGATCATCGTTTTCTCGAACGGACCGGATAACGCCAGCATGGTGGCGCCGGACGATGTGCGCGCGGTGGCTGAGGACGAAGGCATTCCGATCTACGTGATCTCCACCAACGACGTCAACAAGGATCCGATGTCGAGCGCGGTGTTCAAGCGCATCTCGACGCGCACCGGCGGCAAGGCGTATTTCGCCAAAACCTGGCAGAAGCAGGTGGAGGCGTTTGAATCGATCCGTGAAGACTTAGGCAACAGTTACACCATCACTTACTATCCGCAGGCCAATCCAAACGAGGGGTTCCGCAAGATCAATGTGGAGATCGTTTCCGACGTAGGCAAGAAGTATCGCGTGCGGGCCCGGCCGGGATATCGGCCGCGCGGCGGATTCTAACGTTTAACATTTCCTAATTGATTGTCGGTGTAATCGTTTTAGCGCCGCTGGGTGCGTATGTGTTCGTAGCGCCGGGCGGACTTTTGATGGCTACCACAGCCCGGCCGCTTCCGCTGGAGGAGACCTTCGCGCATGCCGCCTTGCGCGCCAGCGTGCGAAACACGGCCCAGGTCAAGAACCCGCTATCGCCCGACGAAGCGAATCTTTTGGGCGGCGTGCACGTGTATCGCGAAAATTGCGCGCAGTGCCACGGGCTGCCGGGTCACCAGCAAAGCGCGTGCAAACAAGTTGCCGCCGGCGGCGAAGAGGGCGCTTACAGAGGGCGGTTTCGAGGCGAACATCAGCGCGTCGCGATAAGCCGTAGGAGCTGGTTTCGCAGCGCACGTAGTTCGGCTACTAAACCACGCCGGCGTGGCGCTTCAGAATCTGCTGGAGGTTTTGTGAAAAAGCCGAGCGCGCCATGACGATGTTGGCGCCGGCCTCGTGCGCTTGCTGTTTGAGTTCGCCCTGCACATGCGAAAGATAGCCGATCAGGCTGATCTTCTTCAGGTCGCCGTGGGCCTTGAGTTTCGCGATCAGCTTGAGCGGTTCGACCGAGTTGCAGTTCAAATCCAGGATAATCAGCAGCGGTTTTTCATGCGTGGCTTTCTCCAACACGTCGCGCTCGGACTTCAAGAACTCAACGTCCAAGCCCACGCGCTTGGCCGCATCGCTGATCTTAACCGTAAACAGCAGGTCGTCAACTACAGCTAGAATTTTCTTCTTTTCCCGCGTATGCATAACGGACGTGATGCCCAATGTTCCTGAATGTGACCTTTTGCTAACCGTATGGAGACGGCAAGTTGGGTGGCAGGTAAGAATTATTTTAGCATGACTATCCGAGGCGGTTTAGCGTAAGCTGGAACGAAGGATCGATACCATGAGAGTAGAGGCATGAGCGTCCAGGCCTGCATTTATGAGGATGCGCAGGAGGCGGCCGTTCGCTGCGCGGCAAGGATCCTGGAACTGCTGGAGGGCTCTCTGGCAGCGAGTCCTCGGGCCACGCTTGCCATCTCAGGCGGCAGCACACCCAAGCTGATGTTTCAGGAGCTGGCCAAAACGCGCTTTAATTGGTCACGCGTGCATCTGTTCTGGGTGGATGAGCGGGGCGTGACTCCCACCGATCCGCAGAGCAATTACAAGCTGGCGAAAGAAGCGTGGCTCGATCCGGCGGGTTTCCCTGGCGGCAATGTACATCGGATTCAGGCCGAGCGGGAACCGGAGCTGGCGGCGCGGCTGTATGCCGCCGAAATCCGCGAATTCTTCCAGCTTGCGCCGGGTGAGATGCCGCGCTTCGACGTCATTCATCAAGGTGTGGGTCCGGATGCGCATACGGCCAGTCTGTTTCCCGGCCATCCGCTGCTCGACGATGACAAGGATCTGGTGGCGGCGGTGTATGTGGAGAAGTTTCAACAGTGGCGCATCACGCTGCTGCCCGGCGTTCTGCGAGCCGCCAAGACGACCGTCATGCTGGTGGCAGGAGAAGATAAGGCCGAGGCGCTCCGTTCGATTCTGCACGAGCCCTACGATCCTAAGAAGTACCCGGTGCAGCTAGTAAATGGGGATGGCCGTAATACGCTGTGGTTTCTGGATCGGGCCGCGGCGAAAGGAATGGAATGAAGGTTAGCCGGCGCAGCGTGGTCGGCAATTTGGTATTCGACCAAACCCAATCGCGGGAGACACAGCGCGGCTGGATTGCCGGCGTGCGCTTTGCCGGCCCGCGGGTGGCGGGCTGGCGAGTTGTCCCGATCGACATCGTTAATACGGTCGCGAAAATCCACCGCCTTGAGCCGGTGCGGTTATGAACTGCCTGGTTCTATCGGCGGGCGGGATGTATGGCGCGTATCAAGCGGGGGCGTGGAAAGCGCTGGCCGATGTTTTTCAGCCGGACTTGATCGTAGGCGCGTCCATCGGCGCGGTGAATGGGTGGGCCATCGCGGGCGGCTGCGATCCGGATGAGCTGATCGAGCGCTGGCTGAGTTTGGAAGACGCCGCGCGCTACCGCTGGAAATTACCACAGACGATTTTTGGCGGGTTCCTGGACACCGGGGCGCTCGGAGGCGTCATTCGCGACATCCATGCAGCGTTTCAGCCGAAAGTGGACTTCGCGATGGTTTTAACGGATCTGCTGAAATTGCGCCCCCAGATATTTCAAGCCGGCCAGATTGGATGGGAGCACTTGGTGGCGACGACTGCGATTGTTGGCCTGTTCGACCAGGTGCGGATCGATGGACGGTTGTACTCCGATGGTGGGCTGCTGTCGGCGGTTCCACTGTGGGCCGCGGCGGAGCTGGGCGCTACGCGCGCGGTGGTGATTGACGTTCTGCCTCAGGCGCCCGGCATGATCGCGCGAACATTTGTGGGCGCGATGCGGTGGCTGTCGCCGTTTCAAGCCAGGGTCCCGGCGGGGTTGGACGTGGTCCGCATCGGGCCCACCGCGCTGCTCGGGCCGCCGCTTGAATCCATCTATTGGACCCGCCGGAATGCCAAGGCTTGGATTGAAGCCGGCGCGCGAGACGGGGAGAAAATAAAACATAGCATCGCGAATTGTTTTGCGCGAAAATAGATCCTGGCATGCCGGCTTATCAAATTCATCGATTACGGGACGCGGCGCGGCAGCAGTTTCGCTGGGCGCCGCACACATCCGGAGTGACGATCGTCAAACCTAAGGATTACGAGCGGGACGCCGTGGTGGAGGCAGCCAGCCCGTACGCGGCCTGGGTCGAGTTGCGCGAATCCGACCAAGCGCTCCAGGTTGGGGACATGCTGGAACTTGAAAGTGGCGAGCTTCGCATCTTCAAGTACATCGGGTTTGAGGAAGCTCGCTGGTATGTACCAGAACCGGCTGCGCCGGCCGATGCGGGCACGGTCGCGGTAACATAGGGGCACAGAGTTATGTACAAAGATCCCATGCCATGGGATCGGATCAATTCCTTCGCTCTCGTCAGCTATCTTCCCGAGCCTCTGGCGGGCTTTCTGGATCGCTTGCGGCAGGAACTGGTGCCGAACTGCTTTCTTCGCGCGCACGTGACGGTGCTGCCGCCGCGTCCGTTGTCGGCTCCCGACGAAGCCTGGAGCGCGGTCAAGAACCTCGTGTCACGCTTCACGCCCTTTGAAGTCCGAATGGCCGATATCGAGGTCTTTCCGGTTTCCGACGTTATCTACGTGAATGTAGAGAAGGGAAGCGAGCACCTGCGCCTGATGCACGACGTGCTGGCGGTGGACGGTTTCGAGTTCAAGGAGCAGTTCGCTTATCATCCTCACGTGACGCTGGCGCAGGAATTAAAGCCGGACGAGCTGGATGAGCTGGTTGCGGTGGCGCGCGCGCGCTGGGACCAGTTTCCTTGCGACAAGAGCTTTCGCGTGGAGAAGATTGCATTCGTGCAAAATACGCGGCGCAACGAGTGGATCGATCTGGCCGAGTGTGCTCTCGGCAAATCGGATTCCGAAGTGAGCGGCGAGCTGACCGGCGTGCTGGCGAAGTAAACTTTATCCTCGGCTAGCGGCACGTTCTTCCGGCCGGGCCGGGTGAGCGTCGACCACGATTTTCGCGATCTGCTCGCGATGGAAGGCCGCGTCGCCGAACATCTGTTCGGAGACCTTGGCGCGCCGGTAGAAGAGATGCGCGTCGTTTTCCCAAGTGAAACCCATGCCGCCGTGCACCTGGATGGCTCGGTTGCCGGTTTCGCGATACGCATCGCTCGAATATGCCTTGGCGACGGAAACGGCCAGCCGGGCTTCGGGGATTGCTTCCTGGATGGCGTAAGCCGCGTAGTAGGCCGCCGAGCGCGAGCTCTCGGTGTAGAGCAGCATGTCGGCGCATTGATGCTGGACTGCCTGGAACTGGCCGATCGGGCGTCCGAACTGCTTGCGCGTTTTGGCGTATTCGACCGTGATATCGAGCAGGCGCTGCATGCCTCCGGTCATTTCCGCGACCAGTCCCGCAGTTGCGATGGCGCGCGCGGGACCCAGCGCGGCGACGGCAGAAGCGCCGGTCGCAAGCAGATTATCGGAAGCGATTTTCACGCCGTTGAACGCGACTTCATATACTTTGCGCGTCAGGTCGATGCTGGACATCGGAGTTAGGGATAGCCCTTTTGAATTGGCTGGGACCGCGAAGATGGCTAGCTGTCCATCCAAGCGCGCGATCACCATCAAGAGATCGGCGACGGCTGCATCCGGCACGAACAGCTTCTTGCCGTCCAGGACGTAGCCGTCACCCGCGGCACGGGCGGTCATTTGGACGCCGTCGGGCGACCAGGAGGGCGGGTCCTCGAGAAACGCGACCGTAACCTTGGCCTCGCCGCGCGCGATCGGGCCCAGATATTTCTGCTTTTGATCTTCGTTGCCTGCGCGCTCGATCAGCGGGCCGGCCATCACAACAGTGCTGAAGAAGGGGCCTGGCAGAAGGGCTCGGCCCATCTCTTCAAGAGTGGCTGCCATTTCGACCATGCCCATTCCGAAGCCGCCGTACTGCTCGGGTATGAGCATGCCGGTCCAGCCCTGCTCGGCCATTTTTCGCCATAGCGCCTCGTCGAAGGCGGTATCGGTTTCCATGAGGCGTCGGACCTCGGCCATGGGGCATTCGGCGGCCAGGAATTTACGGACCGTGTTTTTCAGCGTTTGTTGCGTTTCGGTAAGTTCGAATTGCATAAGTGCAGTTTTCCCTAAGTTAGTAACTCTTGGGTAATCCCAAGACAAAGTGGCCGACGATATTACGCTGGATTTCCGATGTTCCGGCTTCGATTGTGTTACCGCGCGCGCGCAGGAATGAGTAAGCCCATTGTCCATCGTCGATGGCGTGGGGGTCGCCCTTGCTCAATGTCGCGTAGGGTCCCAGTAACTCGGTTGCAATCTGCTGGAAACGCTGATTCAACTCGGTCCAGAATATCTTGAGCACCGAGCCTTCGGGCCCAGGCACACCCTTCTGATTGATGCGCGAGATGGCGCGCATCTGGTTGAGGCGCATGATTTCGATCTCGGTGTAACACTGACCGAGTTTTTGGCGGATTACCGGGTCTTCGGCGGCTGGCTTGCCATTGCGCATAGTCGAATGCGACAGCTCAACCAGGCGATCGAACTGGCGCTTGAGCGCGATCTGTACTCCCGCGCCCAAGGTGGCGCGCTCGTGGGCCAGAGTTCCAATGGCGACGTTCCAGCCGTCGCCCACTTTGCCGAGCACATTGGCGGCAGGGACGCGGACGTCGTGGAAAAAGATTTCGCAGAACTCGCTTTCGCCGGTCAATTGCTTGAGCGGCCGGACCTCCACGCCGGGAGTTTTCATGTCGACGAGGATGTAAGTGAGTCCTTGATGCTTGGTTGAGTTAGGATCGGAGCGCGTCAACAGCGCACACCAATCGGCTGCCCAGCCGTAACTGTTCCAGACCTTCTGGCCATTAATGACATACTGGTCGCCATCCAGGCGAGCGTCGGTGCGGACGTTGGCGAGGTCGGAACCGGCGTTGGGTTCGGAGAATCCCTGGCACCAGATCTCGTCGGCGCTCAGGATATTCGCAAGGAAGCGCTTCTTCTGGGCGTCGGTGCCAAAGGCGATGATGGTGGGGCCGATGAGCGAAAGGCCTAACACGTTGGCCAACGGAGGAGCAGCGGCGCGCGCCATCTCCTCGGTGAGAATTACCTGCTCCATCAGGGTTGCACCGCGCCCGCCGTATTCTTTAGGCCAGGAGATTCCGGCCCAGCCCGCTTGAAACACCTGCTTCTGCCAGGCGCGAAGAAACTCGAAGCGCTCGGCCATTTCGTCTTCGGTGCGATGTTTTTCCCAATCGCTAGGCACGTTGGCGCGCAGCCAGGCGCGCAGGTCATCGCGGAATTTCAGTTCGGCGGGAGTGAGGTTGAGATCCATGACCTCATCAGGATATCAGGTGGCAGCTTTCTCCAGCAGCATTTTCCGGATGGCGGCGAAAATCCGTTCCACGGCTGGGCGGCGATAGGCCCAGCGCTGGTCGGGCTCCGGCGGATTGACGACCATGGTGGCGTTGGCTTCGAACAGGAGCAGTTCGCCCGAAGGACTCAGGCCGAAATCGATGCCCGCGTAATCCAAGCCCAGAGCGGTTTGGATTTGCTCCAGGGCATGCATGGCACGGGGGCCGAGCACAGTGGCCATGTTCTCCAGAAACTCGGCATCCTCTGCGCGGTGTTCGGGGCGGTCGGCCATTTCAGCTGTGAAATAGTGAATTTTCCAATGGCTCGAAATGGCGAGGTGGAGCGGATAGAGCTGGCCATCGATCATCATGACGCGGTACTTGCGGACCTTGCCGTCAGCTCCCCGGGAATCGAGATACTGGATGGCGGTTAATTCGGCGCCAGGCAACGCGGCGGCCGCTTCCGCCAACGCGGCGGCGCGATCCACGAGAACAAAGTGGCGGCCGGTGTGAAAACCGGGGGTGCGCAGAAGCAGCGGAAACTTCAAACCATGGCGAGCCAGAGTGCTCTCGGCGCCGGCGGAAGTTAGAAGATCGCGCGGCAGCTGGACGGTGGCCGGGGCGATCACGCCGGGTAATCGCGAGAGGCGCTGCGCGTTATCGGCCCGTCCGGTTGCCAAGACCGCGGCGGGCGGATTCAGTACACGAGCGCCGCTTAAAGCCACCAGCGATTGCGCGGCGGACAATGCTTCACCGGACAAATCCGAGTCACCGATAGCGTTGAAGATCAGTTGATGCCGCGGCAGCGCGAGGTTGCGATCGTAGAATTCGGCCACAACCACGGTGGTCTCAAACACGCGGTCGTCCAAGAAATTGCGTGTTGGGATGTTGCCGCCCAGGGCGGAAATCAACAGCAGAAGCGACACCGGAGGGCCGTCGCCGCGGTATGGCAGCGTGAACACCGGACGCTGCTCGAAACCTTTTCGGCGATGCCAGGCTGCGCGCTCGTGGTCTCCCAGTTCCGCCAACACGTAGGAGAGCCCCTGGTGCGCCTCGGGATAATCCGGGGCGCAGCGCAGAGCGATTTCGAAATGCTCGTGGGCCGAGGCGAACTCTCCATTTTCGTAGAGCGCGTTGGCGAGGTTGACCTGGCTCATCGGATCGTCGGGATGGCGGGCGGCGGCTTCCTTATACGCAGTGCGGGCCGCAGTCCGATAGCCGGTGGAATGTAGCAAGGCACCTAAATTGTTGAGGGCCACGCGGTGCGATGGCGAGCGTGTCAGGACGTCCAGGTAAGCATTGCGTGCGTCCAGGGTCCGGCCCAACTCGGCTAGCAAATCGGCACGTTCGAGCCGCGGTTCGATGGCGTCCGGATGGGCTGCGATCCGGGCTTCGATTTCGCGCAGAGCTTTTTCGCGGGCTATGCGCGGCGGCCAATCCGTTGAGGTACTGCCGGTGGACGCGGTGCTGCGGGCGGCGCGGTCCTCCAATGAACGGCCCAGCGCGATGGTTTTTTCGACCAGCGCATCCAAGTCGGCGCGGCAGGTACGGTGGTTCACGATAGCCGCACGAATTGCGAGCTTGCCTCCGACGATGGTTGTGGAGGGCGCTGCGATGCCGGACTCTTGTAGCTCGACTGCGATCCGAGCGTTCACGCGGTGCGTTTCTTGGGTGCAATAACGGAAACAGACGATGTTTAATTCCACTGGCGCGGCGAGTTCGAGTTCCGGAGTTTCCAGGATACGGTTTTCGAGATAGCGGGCCAGCTCGCAGGTGTGGGCGATGGAAGCACCCAACGCCTCAGCGCCGTAAACTTTGAAAGTGAACCAGGTCTTGAGCGCGCGAAAGCCGCGGGAGAGATCCGGGCCGAAATCGCACGGCCAGGGTGATCCGGCGGCCAGGCCCTGCGCTTCGCGGCGCAAATAGGGAGCGGAGGTGGCGAAGGTTTGGCGCTGCAGAATGCCGTCGCGCACCAGGACAAAGCCGGCGTCGTAGGGCACCTGTCCCCATTTGTGAAAATCGAACGCCAGCGAATCGGCGCGCTCAATGCCTTTGAGCGGAGGCGCGAGACTTGGTGCGAGCATGGCTAGGGCTCCGCAAGCGCCGTCGATGTGGAACCACAGACCCTCTGTTCGCGCGAGATCGGCCAGAGCATCCAGGTTGTCGATGGCTCCGGTGTCGACTGTACCGGCCGTGCCGACCAGAAGAAACGGGATAAGGCCGGCGCGCCGGTCCGCGTCGATGGCAGCGCGTAAAGCGTCCAAGTGGATCCGAAAATGGTCATCAACCGCGACCCGGCGCAGAGCGTCGCTTCCGATACCGGCGATGTCGAGCGCTCTCGGGATGCAGCCATGCACCGCTTCCGAAGCGTACGCAACGAGCCGCTGTCCGGCCTCGAGACCAGAACAGCGCGTCTCAAAACCGAGCGCGGTGTCGCGCGCCACCAGCACGGCGATCAGATTCGCCATGGACGCGCCGGTTACGAAGAGTCCGGCGGCGCCTTCGGGAAAACCAAAAAGCTTCCGCATCCATTCGGAGACCTGGCGCTCGACTTCAATCGGGATGTGGTCGCGGCCTCCCAGATTGGCGTTCAGCCCCGCGGACAGCATCTCCGCCACTACGCCCACCGGCGTGCCGGCCCCGTGCACCCATCCCATGAATCCCGGATGGACGTTGCCGGCGGCAAACGGCAGGATGTAACGCATGAATTCGTCGTGAACCGCGGCCAGATCGGAGGGTAGAGCGGGAAGCTGGTTGCGGAAATGTTGGCGGACTGAATCGGGAATCGGTTGCCAGACCGGGCGATCGCGGATGTTTTCCAGATAATCAAGGATGTCGTCCAACATGCGGTGGGCTTGGCCGCGAAATTCGGGCCAAGAAGGCGGATCGAGCGTGACAGCGGGATCGCGGCCAGGAGCGTCGGAAGGTGATGCGCTCATCTACTCAATGGTAGCCGTGCGCTGGTGACGAGATTTTCGCTATTGCCCGTTGACGGAAAATGCGAGCAACACGTTGCCGGCCGTTCCACCGTCTCCGAACTCATCGTCCGCAAGCACGCCGGTTTGAAAACTCCCCACTTCGCCGGTCGAAAATTCCCCACCCCCAAAGGCTACCGGCCGGGCGCCGGAAGCGCGTTTCCGTTCTGCCCCTTTTCCCTCATCTTAAGAATCGTCCCTAGAACGGCTCGGCGGTCAAGGGCGCGCCGTTTTGCACGGCGAAGCGGACCCTTGATTTAAAAAGCGTTGGTGGTGCAGCTTGCATAACCGCACCATCCCGCTAAGTTCGACCGCTAGGCTAGGGAGGATCGAAGACCAAGAGCGCTTAGCCTATGCGCCGCCTGCCGAGCGAAACACCAAGCTCAGCTTATTCCCTAACTTCCCGCAGAACGGACAGATGAAGTCCAGGCGCGAAGTTCGCTTTAGCCCGGTACTCGAACTTGCGCCGAGGAGCAGGGCCAATAAGTTCGCAGAACCCGCTTTGAACTCCATCAGCAATGAAACTGTTCCAGGCCTCCGGAATTGTCTCGCCACACGCCTCCGCGAAGAACTCGTCAATTCTCCGCCCGGTAATCTCGCTACGGGGGAGCGCCAGGACCGCAGCGGCGGATTCATTAAAATCGACATACCGCCGTGCGTCGTCCGCGACGAGGATTACGTCGAGAGCCGCCATCGCGGCCGCTTGCAGAACATCGCTTGATTCGGACCAGTGCAAGTCGAGGCAACGATGGTCTGTCGTATGCCTCTCAACCGCGTCCCATGCGGTTTGAGATTCCGCTCGGGCCCGCTCGACCGCAATCCAGGCAGTATCACCTCGATCGCTTTTGGGATTCTTCAATGACTCCAAGAGTTTATTGAACTCGCTGATTAGCCGGCTGTATTCATCGACAAGGCGAATCCGCTCAGAGCATTCTCCTTTATTCACGAGCGCCCTCCAATCACCTTGTCGAACCCGGCGGTGGACAAATGGGTAGGTCCATCCAGAGCGTGCACAATCGCCTCAATATGGACCGCGTGGAAGTGTTCCAAGATCTGGTGCGCACCCTAAAAACGAGTCCGCTTCCACATATGACTTTATCTCGATGCTGGGCCTACACCTCAAATGGACCCACTACCGAGATTTTCGTTATTGGCCGTTCACCGAAAACGCGAGCAACACGTTGCCCGCCGTTCCACCGAATCCCACATAGCCAGAGTTAGTAAAGACCATTCCGTTCGAGATGGTGGGTCCGGCGCCGTTGATGGATCCGCCTTTGGCTTGCACCTTGTTGACGGTCTCGAAAGGCTTGGCGGTATCGAAATCCCAAATGATCTCGCCGGTTTTGGTGGAATACGCGCGGAAGTGTCCGTTGATGGCGCCGGAGAACACAGCGCCGGGAATGACGGAAATCGCAGCCGACTGCGCGCCTATGCAGGCTTGACCCTGAGCGCATGTGACGGCGGGGGCGGGCGTGCTCCAGACCTTTTCGCCCGTGGCGAGTTTGAGCGCCCAAATCCCAGGCTGCGGGTCCTTGCGGACGATGAGATCTGATACGGCGGCGTATGTATTTTGGTCGTCGGCAGCGTGTCCCCATTCGATGCCGCCCAGCGCGCTGCCCGCGCCGATCTTGGTCTGCCAGACAACCTTGCCTTTTTGATCCGGGTCGAGCCCCCAGACGATGCCTGACTTTTGGGCGGCAACGAGAATCTGTTTTCCACCGCCGATGTTTCGCAAGATGGGCGCGCTGCCAAAATCGAAGTCCGGGCCAAGATCCTCTGGGCAGTTTGGCGATGCTGGACAGCCGACTATGAAATTATCTTTCGGCGTTACCTGACTCACCCAGACTAAGGAGCCTGTATCGAGATCGAACGCGAGGATCGCGTCGCTGGTGTGGATATCGATGTCGGTGTAGGAATCGCCCGTGGCGGCGTAGACGAGCTTGCGCTTGAGGTCGATGGTGGGCGCCGACCAGATGGCGGCGCCGGCGGGTCCGTAGAGTTGCGTTCCGACTTTGCTTTTCCTGGTGGCCTTGGGAGGATCGAGCACGCTGTAGGTCTTCCAGATCTGGCGGCCGGTTTCGGCGTCGAGCGAGACCAGACTGCCGCGGAACGTGCAGCACTCATATTGCGGCGCGCGAGCCGAGCCTTCTTCGAGTGAGGCGACCGGGACCACCAGCCTACCGTCATAGAACACCGGCGCGCCGGTGATGCGGGACGCCGGATGATCGTCCAGCTTTGTCTTCCACAATTCGACTCCGGTTTCGGCATCCAAGGCGTGGGCGTAGGCGCGCAAATCGCCGAAGTAGGCGATGTAGCGTCCACTCTTGGAACGCGCGATGTTGACCGCGGTGCGAACGCTGGCACCGGCTTTATAGGCCCAGTAGGTGCAGCCCGTGGCGGCGTCCAACGAATAAACGGTTCCTCCGGCGCTGCCCACAAAAACGCGGCCGCCCGCGACAGTGGGCTGTGCGGTGGCGCGATTGTCGCCCGGGAATCCGAACGCCCACTTCAGCTTGAGTTTCGAAACGTCGTCCGCGCTGAGCCCCGGTTTAGGTTGATAGCGGGAATTGTCCAACTCGACGCCCCAGCCGTTCCAATCGCCATCGTTGAGCGAGAATTTCTTTGCCGGCGCCGAACACATTCCGGCGGAGGTTTCCGTCGTGGTGGAAAATTCCTTCCCGGTGAGGTATCGGGCGATGGCGCGACCTTCGTTCTCGCTCAGGCCCGCGGCTTGAATATCCATCGCTCCGCCGAACATGGCGCTGAAGATCGACTCCGGCGTGCGGGCGGCGAGTTCATCGCGCTTAGGGATGCGGCCTTGGACGCTGCCGGCCTCATGGCAGGTGGCGCAACGAGCTTTGTAGAGCGCGGCGCCGTCTGGATCAGCGGCCCAAAGTGAGCCTAATGCGCAGAGGGCGAAGAGAGAAGATCTTGCGTACATGGGAAGAACCTCCTGAAAATGTAGCATGAACGAGCTACGGCCAGGCGTTTTCGATGCGCCGCTCGGGGTCGCGGAGGTGTATAGTAGCTAGAATCCACCGAAGGAGGTGAGCCGCATGCGGCGCAATTGGTACCTGGGTGCGGGATTGGCCGCACTGATGGTGATGCTGGGAGTTGGATCTTCCGTGCTCGGTCGGCGGGCCGTGGTGCAAGCCGCGGGTGTGCAGGCGCCGCGGTTTGAAGTGGACCCGCTGTGGCCCAAGCCGCTGCCGAACCATTGGATTCTGGGGCAGACCATTGGCGTGTCCGTGGACGCGAACGATCATATCTGGATCATTCATCGGGCGGGGTCGCTCGAGCCGGGCGAAGTGCACGCGACCACGAGTCCGGCTATCGCGCAATGCTGTGCGCCCGCGCCGCCGGTGCTCGAATTCGACGAAGAGGGCAATCTGATCGGCCACTGGGGGGGCCCCGGAAATGGTTACGATTGGCCGGATTCGAATCATGGCATCACCGTGGATTACAAAGGCAACGTCTGGATTGGAGGCAATGGACGGGGTGCGGCTCCTGGCGGTAGGGGACGCGGAGGGCGTGGTGGACGTGGTGCAGGCGCGCCGACCGGAGATCAGACCGCATACAACGAAGGCCAGGTGAGCGGAACGCAGTCCTTCAACGACAACATGATCCTGAAGTTCACCCAGGAAGGAAAATTCCTGATGCAGATCGGAAAGCCGAACCAGAGCAAGGGGAGCAACGATATCGCGAATTTGCGGCTGCCGGCGAAGATCTTCGTCGATCCGAAAACCAACGAGGTGTACGTCGCCGACGGGTACGGCAACCATCGCGTGATCGTGTTCGATGCCGATACCGGCGCGTACAAGCGGCATTGGGGCGCCTATGGACACAAGCCGGACGACACCGATCTGGGGCGCTACAATCCGGACGATCCGCCGGCGCAGCAGTTCCGCAATCCGGTGCATTGCGCGGAGCTGTCGCACGACAATCTGTTGTATGTCTGCGACCGCGTGAACGACCGCATTCAGGTTTTCCATCCGGACGGGACCTTTATCAAGGAGACGTTCATCGAGAAACGAACGCTTGGTTCGGGATCGGCCTGGGACATCGCGTTTTCCAAGGACGCGCAGCAGAAATACATTTATCTGGCCGATGGCGAGAACGACCGCGTGCACATTCTGGATCGCGACTCGCTGCAGATCCTGACGACGTTCGGCGAAGGCGGGCGGCAGCCGGGCGAGTTTTATGGAGTGCACAGCATCGCGACCGATTCGAAGGGCAACATCTTTACGACCGAGACGTATCGCGGGCAGCGCGTGCAGAAGTTCATGTACAAGGGGCTGGCGGCAGTCACGAAGGCGGACCAGGGCGCGGTTTGGCCGAAGAAGTAGCGCCGTCGGCTTAAGATTCCGGCAGCGCGAATGCCAGGTATTCGCCGGGGTGTCCCGCGCCGCTGATTGGCACGACGATGTATTGGCGTCCGTTCACGCGATACGTCATGGGAGTGCCGCTTACCGGTGCAGGCATCCAGACCGAGGCTAGTTCTTTGCCGGTGGCCTTGTCGTACGCGCGCAGCATCGCGCCGCGCGGATGGTCGGACGTGGTGGTGAACATCGGGTCGCCCGCGATCACCAGCGTTTTGGTCACGAGAATGCCGACATAGCCGGCCTGGCCCGTGCGCGGGATGTTCAGGCCTTTCAGCGCCGGATGATTGCGAATGAAGTCCGGAGTTTCGCCGTGCGCGATCTGCCAGGCAAACTCGCCCTTATCCATATTGATGGCGGTGATCCTGCCATACGGCGGCTTCATCAAAGGCAGACCTTGCGGGTTCAGGCTGGCATTGCGGCTGGCTGGAGAAGCTGCTTCGGGCGGGGCGGCGCCGCGCTTGGGACGTGGAGCATCCGCGCCGACGTTTTCGCCGGGGCCGGAAACGTAGCGCACGCCGGTGTCGGCGAAGCCTTCGACGTAATCGATGTCGGAAAATTCCCGGCTAGGCGGGGGCATCAGCGCGACGGGCGGCAGCGAGACGAAGGACGGAACGTAGGCGATGTGCGTCTCGGGATCATAAGAGAAGCCCGGCCAGTTCATGCCGCCCGAGGAGCGGAACGATCCGATGGGGCCGTCGACTTTGCTGACTACGGTGGGCGTAAAGACTCCGCCGAGTTTGTATCTTGACGTGGCGCGGATGGCTTCCTGGCGCAGCTCGGGCGTGAAATCGATGAGGTTCTCCACCGTGACGCCTTGATAATCGAACGCGGGCGGCTTGGTGGGGAAGGGCTGCGTGGGCGAATACCACTCGCCTGGGACGTCGCCTTTCGCGACCGGGCGCTCTTCGATGGGCCAAACCGGCTGGCCGGTGACGCGATCGAAAACATACATGAAGGCCTGCTTGCTGGATTCGAGAACGGCCTTGACTGGCTTGCCATTGACGGTGATGTCGGCCAGAACGGGCGCGGCCGCGATGTCCATGTTCCAGATGGAATGATGGACCAACTGGTAATGCCACTTGCGCTGGCCGGTTTTCAGGTCGACGCAGACTAAGCTGTCGGCGAAAAGGTTGTTGCCGGGGCGATGGCCGCCGTAGAAATCCGATGACGGCGTCTCGACGGGCAAGTAGGCCAGGCCGAGCTCTTCGTCCACCGCCATCTGCGACCAGACTCCGGTGTTGCCGTTGGTAGCCCAGGATTCGTTGAGCCAGGTGTCGTTGCCGAATTCGCCGGGGCGGGGAATGGTGTTAAATTGCCATAGTTTTTTTCCGGTGTGGACGTCGAAGGCGAGCACCATGCCTTTGGTGTTGTTGTGGGTTTTCGGCGTGCCACCCTCGCGGAAGGAGGATCCGACCAGAACCACGCCGCTTTTGGTGACGGCCGGTGTCGCGTGCAGGCCGATTTCGCCGTTGACCAGATCGATGGGCTGGCCGGTTCCGTAGACCGCGAAACGTTTCATGTCGATCAGGCCGGAGTCGCCGAAGGACTTGATGGGAAGACCGGTCTTGGCATTCAGGCAGACCAGGCGATAGCCTTGCGTTACATAGAGGATGCGATCGTCGCCCTTGCCGTCGGTCCAATAAGACAGGCCGCGGCCGGAGAGCTGGCGGGGAGATGCGGCTGCGCGCGCACCCTCGTGCTCGGCGTGAACCCAGAGCAACTCGCCCGTTGCTGCATCGAGGGCGACCACCGCGCGGCGCGATCCGGCAGTGGCGTAGACCACGCCGTTTACCATGACTGGCGTGCCTTCCAGTTTGTACTCGGGGCGCGTTCCCAGGTTGTCGATGTGGAAGCGCCAGGCGATTTCGAGTTTGCTGAAGTTGGATGCGTTGATCTGATCGAGCGGCGAATAGTGGTAGTTGCGCAGGTCGCCGGCGTAGGAAGGCCACTCGCCGTTGTTGGTGCCCGATAGTCCCTGAGCCGAGGCGGGCGCCGCGAGGCAGAGTGAGACGAAGCAGGCTGCCGTCAATGCAGATCGATAAGCTCTCAACATGGATGCCCCTTTCCTGGCTTCAGACCAACCCACTATCTGGCGTTCCTTGGCGTTTGTCAAGCGCGTTGCGGTTTGCATGGCCGTGGTTATATGATTCTGACATTCCCGAGCGTACCTCGGTAAGGAGAGAGCCAAATGCAAAGATATGGAATCATCTGGAAAGCAATCGTGATTGCGGGTGTTCTGGCGTGCGCGCTTGTGGCGCAGGACCCCAAGCCGACCTGCAATCAGTGCCCGGCCACTTACATCGATAGCAGCGAACTGCAGGCTTATGCCAAACGCGCCATGGACAATCGTCTGGTGGATCAGCAAGTGCGCTCTGTCAATGTCGGCAAGAGCCAGGTGGGCATTGGAATCGTATATCGCGGCAAGCTGGATCAGCCCGGGAAGAACGCCGTGGCCGAGCATGATTTTATCAGCGAGGTGTACCACGTCATCGAGGGCACGGCGACACTCGAAACCGGTCCGGACCTGGTGGGCGCCGAGCAAAGGCCGAGCACGATGCAGACCGTGCGCGAGTTCAATGGTCCCGGCAAGAATGCCGGCTCGATTCGAAACGGCGTGACGTATCATCTAAAGCCGGGCGATGTTATTGTTGTGCCCGCCGGCACGGGGCACCTGTTTACGCATATTGACGACCACATTATTTATCTGATGGTGCGGATCGATCCCGATAAGGTTGTGCCGCTCAAGGATGAAGCGGCGTCGAAGGCTTACTTAGCGAGTCCGGTGAAAAGGGGAGGCAACCAATAAGTACGCCCCAACCTTGACCGTCGGCATCGACTTCAGCGATTCTAGTAAAACAGCCGTTTGTTGGATCCAAAGAAGCGAGCGTGGCCAAAGTCTGCCCACTGTCGAATGCCTAGAACAATAACAACCCTTGTCGTGTTTCTGTGGGCAAGCTTTGCCAGCCTCGCGTTCGCTCAAGCGGGCGGACTGCGTGGGGTGGTTGCGGACACTTCCGGCGCTCCCGTTCCTGGCGCGCAGGTCACGGTCTCCAACGATGCGGGCATCAATAAAGTGGTAGCGACCAACGACACGGGCGCTTATGTGATTAACGGACTGCAGCCCGGTAAATACAGCGTGAAGGCTTCATTTCCGGGCATGCAGTCGCAGCCGGCCACGGCCGAGATTTCCGATGGCATTGCAACGCTCGACATCACGCTGCGGGTGGTACTCGAAAAACAAGAGGTCACTGTACAGGACAGCCTCGGCCCGCAAGTGAGCACGGATGCTTCGTCCAACGCCAGCGCGGTGGTTTTGAAGGACGAGGCGCTAGATTCCTTGTCGGACGATCCCGACGATCTGCAAGCCGATCTGCAAGCGCTGGCAGGGCCCGCGGCCGGTCCCAACGCGGCCCAGGTTTATATCGACGGCTTCACGCAGGGCGATGCCGTGCTGCCGAACAAGGATGCGATCCGGGAGATCAGGGTCAATCAGAATCCCTTCGCGCCGGAGTTCGACGCCATCGGTTACGGGCGCACGGAAATCCTGACGAAGCCGGGCCGGGACAAATTCCGGGGCCAGGTGTTCTTCAATTACGGCAGCGACATTTTCAATTCGCGCAATCCGTACGCGCAGGACAGACCGCCTTTTAATCTGACGGATTTTGGAGGAAGCGTAGGCGGCCCGTTGAGCAAGAACGCCTCCTTCTTTCTGGATGTTGACCGGCGTCACATCGACAACGGAACTGAGATCGATGCGGTTACTTTGGATCCGAACACGCTGGCGATTCTTCCATTCACGTCGGTATTTTCGGCGCCGCAGACGCGCTCGCGCATCAGTCCCCGGATCGACTATCAGTTTGGAGCGAACAACACCCTGACGTTCCGTTATGCGATCAGCGATAATTCCACATTCGACAATGGGGCAGGCGGGTTCACGCTGCTGTCTCGCGCCTACACTCAGAGCAATCTGGAGCATGCTTTCCAGGCCAGCGAAACGGCGGTTTTGAGCACCAAGGTAGTGAACGAATTTCATTTTCAGTTTTTGCATCAGCACTGGCATCAAGATTCGCCGGACACCGATCCTTCGATCATCGTTGTCAACGCCTTCAACGGCGGGGGGCCGGCCAACGCGGCCTATCAGTATATCCACCATCACTACGAGCTGGACGACTATGTGACGATGGCCGAGGGAGCGCACACCTGGAAAATGGGAATCCGCGTGCGCGCGGTCTCGATCCAGGACACATCCACTCAGAATTTCGACGGCACTTACACATTCGGCGGCGCGTATGCTCCGATCCTGGATTCCAACAATCAACCGGTTGTGCCGGGCATCGTGTGCAATCAGCTAACTCCGACGCCGGGCTGCCAGACCATTAGTTCCATCCAGCAATATCAGCGGACGCTTTTGTTCCAGCGGATGGGATTTTCGCTGCCCCAGATTCGCCTGCTGGGAGGCGGGGCCAGCCAGTTCTCGCTCAATGCGGGAAACCCGTTGGTATTGGTGGGTCAGTCGGACACGGGCCTGTTTGTGGGCGACGATTGGCGGGTCAAACCGAATTTCACCATGAGCCTGGGTTTGCGATATGAGACACAAATCAACATTCACGGGACACTCGACTTTGCGCCGCGAGTTGGATTTGCGTGGGCTCCGGGCGCCTCGGCTAAGGCCGGACGTCCCAAGACAGTGTTTCGCGGCGGCTTTGGGATTTTTTACTACCGGTTTAACGAGCAGAACATTCTGGTCGCCGAGCGTTTTAACGGAATCACGCAGCAGCAGTTTATTGTGGACAACCCGAACTTCTTTCCTACCATTCCGTCTTCGAGTGAGCTACAACAGTTCGCAACCACGCAAGCCATCCATACTGTAAGCCCGCTATTGCAGGCGCCGTACGTGCTGCAGTCGGCCCTGGGTATCGAAAGGCAGATTCCCGGCAATACAACCATTTCGCTGAACTACACGAATTCGCACGGGCTGCATCAATTGCTTTCGCGCAATATCAATGCACCGCTGCCGGGGACTTACACCGGCGTAGCGGGCAGCGGTGTTTATCCTTATGGCGACGTGGGGCCGATTTATGAGCAGGAGTCGGGCGGGCTCTACAACCAAGATCAGTTGGTGGTCAACGTCAACTCGCGCGTGAACCGGAACGTTTCGCTGTACGGGTTCTACGTGCTCAGTTACGCGTGGAGCAACACCGACGGCATCAATACATTTCCGGCGAACCAATACAGCCTGGCCGGTGAGTACGGGCCGGCTGGCACCGACATCCGGCATCGCGGTTCCATTGGAGGCACCATCGTGGCGCCCTGGAACTT
Source organism: Bryobacteraceae bacterium (assembly GCA_035501355.1). Lineage (GTDB taxonomy): Bacteria > Acidobacteriota > Terriglobia > Bryobacterales > Bryobacteraceae > Palsa-89. Next base: position 31,044 of record DATJWJ010000116.1, read on the forward strand.
GCGGTTCAGCCCGCTGATTGTGATTCAGTCCGGGCCTCCCTTCGATATCATCACCAGCCAGGACGTCTATGGAGATACGCTGCTCAGCGCGCGTCCGGGTATTCCGACGAATCTGAACAAGCCCGGATTGATTCAGACCCCGTACGGGTTGCTGGATCCGAATCCTTCTCCCGGCGAGCGCATTCTGCCGCGCGATTTCGGGCGAGGGCCGGGATTGTTCAGCGTGGATCTGCGGCTGGCAAGGACGTGGGGACTAGGCAGTCTGAAGAGCGGTGCGCGCGCCAACCGCAATGCATCCGGTGCTCCGGCCGTGGGGGCACCAGCCGCACCAGCCGCTGGTCCAGCAGGGCGCGGCGGCATCGGAGGATTTGACAACATCAGCAGCGGCGGCGGCGGAAGTTCCTCCGAGCGGCGCTACAGCCTTACGGCTTCCGTGTCGGCGCGCAATATTTTCAACCACGTCAATCCGGGCCCGATCATCGGTAACATCAATTCCCCGCTGTTTGGGCAAGCCAATCAGATTGCCGGCGGCGTAGGAGCGTACTCGGGCTATTCCGACAATCGGCGGCTGGAATTTCAGTTGCGTCTCGGGTTCTGATTATGGCCTCGGGTTCTGATTATTGGATGAACCGCGCGGTTTTGATGTAGTCCATCTTGGGAAAACGCGGAACCAGGTACTCATTGGTTTCGCCTTCCAGCCGTCCGGGGTCGATCTCCTTGCCTTCCGGGCGAAACTCGCCGTAGCCCCAGTACAGCTTGTCGATCACGTTGACGCCTTCGACGATCCTGGCGAAGGGAACGAAGGCTTGGTCATCGAGCACGGCGTTGTCGGCCAGGTTGATGAAGATCTCGGTGGATCGAGTATCGGGACCTGATTTGGCGAACGCCAGGGTGCCACGCAGATTTTTCTCTTTGGGCGGATCGTCTGGGATGACCAGCTGGCGCCATTTATCGTGTACGTCGAAATCGCGATGCACGCCGAATTGGGCGATGAAGCCCTTCAGGACGCGGAAGAAGCGGCCCTGGTCGAAATAACGGATGCGGACCAGCTCGTGAAAACGGTCCACTCCGCGCGGCGCCCAGGCTCGATTGGCTTCGACGACGAAGTCGCCTTGAGAGGTTTCGAACTTCACGCGGAAGACGTCGGGGACTACGACCTTGGGCGGAGGTTTCCGGCAGGCGATCAGGGACAACGCGGCGGCTCCAACTAAGGCTGCTGCAAATGTTTTGGAGGCTGGAAAAGTCATCAGTGCGTCATCGAATAAACAAGATAGTTGATGCCGTAGCGATAGGCCAGCGCTGTCATCTGCTCCGGATACATCGGCGAATCGGCGTACTCCCAGGCGTCGCCGACGTCGGTGTTGAAATTCACCGCTACTACCATTCGGTCCTGGTCGTCATACATCGCGCGCCAGGCGGGCGCGGTGCCCTCTGGCTGATAAACTCGGACGGATCCTCCCGGTCCGATCCGCAAATGGCGCGTGCCGGGGATGAAGGTGTGGTCCTTTTCATTGATGTCGTAGAGAACGTGCATCACCGGATCGGTCTCGGCAATGTCGCTGATGGGGCGGCCGGGCAGAACGCGCTTCATTGTCTCGCGAAACACTTCCCATTGCTCCGCGCCCCAGAAATCATCCACCACGATGAAGCCGCCGCGCAGCAGATATTCGCGCAGACGTTTCGTCTCGGCATCCGTCAAGCCCCACCAGCCGGTCTGGGTGGCGTAGATCCAGGGATACTCGAAAAGCCGATCGTCGGTGAGGCGGAAGTGGCGCGGATCGCCGGTATTGACTCTGGTGAGGCGCTCGACGCCGGTGCTGAAATGGTCGTCGGCATCAGGCCAATCCACCAGCCACCAGCCTTCGCCGGTGCCGTTGCGCGAAGCATAGCTCCAGCGCCGATGGTATTCGGGAAGATCGGTATACTCGACGCGAATGAAATGAAATTCGGCTTGCGCGGGGAAGTTCGGCCGGGGCGCTTCTTCTTCCGGTTCCTCCAAACGAAACCGCTGGGCAAATCCGGCGAAGCTGAGCAGGAGCAAAGCAGCGCCCGCCAGTGTCACGCGCGCCCTGCCGCTCCTCATCAGCATCCATGTTAGCTAGCCCGCAAAGGGCGCGCAGGCACCCTCGTCGCAGGGAAGTAAGCTGCCCGCGCGCTCCGTTTTGTGGGCATTTACCTAGAAGTGTGTGCCGGCGGTGCTGGTTGGAGCGGGTGCGTCCTCTCGAAGAAACTTCAGCAGCGCGGCGTTGAACACCTCGGGCGCCTGGATATGAGGCACATGGCCGAGGCCTGGAAGCAGCGACAGCTCCGCGCCGGGAATGGTGTCTGCGATGTGCTTGGCACGCTCTGGAAAATCGGGCGTGTCCTCGGCGCCGCCGAGCACGAGCGCCTTCACTTTGATCTTTGCCCAATCGTAGACCACTGGGTCCTGATAGACCATCTGCCCGAGCAGCACGCGCACCATCGCCAGACGCGGCCAGTCGGCACTCAGCGTCGGAGCATACAGGATGCGAACGTATTTTTCATACTCCGGCTTCCACGCGCCCGGCGTGTGGAAATAGCGATGAATGCCGGCCGAATCCTGGGTATAAAGCTGATCCTGCGATTCCGCCATGGTGCGCTTGTAGGATTCGTCCGCGGTCTGCCAAGGCATCTGATAGCGCATGTCGGTGAGCCCGATGGGATTGTAGAGGACCACGCGTTCGGTCATGTCCGGATAGGACGCCGCGAACCGCGCCGCCAGCATGCCGCCGCCGGAATGTCCGATGATCACGGCCTTGGAAACGCCCAGCGTCTGGAGAAGTTTGCGGGTGTTGGCGGCGAGGTCGTTCCAGTTGTAAGGAATGATCGGCTTCGACGACCGTCCGAACCCGATCTGATCGGGCACCACCACGCGGAAGCCTTCCTTGCGAAGGAGGTTGATCGGCCCCTCGAAATAAAATCCGCCGAAATTCATGCCATGCAGCAAGACCGCCGTGCGGCCGTTCGGCCGGCCCGATGGCTGCACATCCATGTAGGCCATGCGGACGTCCTGACCGTACAGTGTCAGCGGCAGATAGGACACCGGATAAGGATATTCCACCTCTTCATAAGTAATGCTGCCCGGTTTGACGTCGGTGGGAGCTTTGAGTAGTTGACGCTGCGCCAGCAGCGCGGGCGCTAAGCATAACAGGAAAACAAATGCCATTTTCATCGATGGTTCCTCCAGGAATTTCTACTGTTTCACTTCCACCAGCTCGATCGCTTCGCGGCTGGGACCTTCGATCATCACCGCGCGTGTGTCGCCGAGCTTGTATGGTTTCGCTTTTATGAATTTGACGTTTTCGGCCTTTAGTTTCGCGATCCAGGGATCGAGGTTGGGCACGCTGAGCGCGATGTGATCGTACAACTGGCCGAGCGTACTGGCGAGCGGCTTGTCGCCCTGATTGATGTACCAATTCAGCGATACATCGTCGAAGAGCACGCCGGCGCCCGGAATGCGATACATGCCGTCTTTGTCCAGAGCGGGCCAGCCCTTGTCGGGAGTTCGGGCGACTTTGCAATCCGCTTCCGTGTGCCGTGGACCACGGCCGCCCACGCGCGCGTTGAGATGTTTCTGATACCAAAGCTGAGCGCAGAACGGCTCGTCCTGGTACATGTGCACGTGATTGAAACGCTCGACCGGCATGTTGCCTTGGTATTCGATGATGGCGTGGTCGGGTCCATCGAGATAGGCGAACCCAGCGCCGCCGGCTGGTTTCACTCCAGTGGCCTTGGCCTCGGCGATCTGCGCCTTGGTGCGGCCGAGCGTGCCGCCCGTGCCCGGCCAGGTGTCGCTGCTAATCCAGACGGACGCATCGCCCTCGCCGGTGTAGAGCGGGAGCAGCGGGACGTGGTTCGCCAAATACATTTTGTTGCGCTCGCGGACGTCAGTGACGTGCCATCCGAAATGCCAGATCGC
>DATJWJ010000117.1:0-4920 GCA_035501355.1 Bryobacteraceae bacterium
TTGACGCGTCCCCCGATTTGAAAAGTTCGGACCGGTTCTTTGACCGCTTCGCCCTTCGAACAGGAAGATACAAGAAGCATCGCGCCAGCCAGCGGCGCCAACACAACAAGACTTTTCATCGGCAGAATCTAATTGTACGACGTGGCGCAAGCTTCAGCTTGCCGCGCCGAGACTTCTCTCGGCGCCTGTGGCCAACGTTCAATACGGCCGCTTCTGTTCCTGCAGGATCTGCTCGAATTTGCGCCGCTGCTCGGGAGTCAGGATCTGCTCGATCCGCGACTTGCCGTCGCTGAGCACCGTCCGGTAGTAATCCCAGAAGTCGCTCAGGATCGATTGCATCTGCTCCGATTGCGCCGGCGTGAGCGCCAGTTCGCGATTCATGCGCTCGAAGAAGGCCGCCTTGCCCTGCGGGGTGTCGAAAACTGGCGCGGCCGCGCGGTTGTGTACGCGCAGATCCATCACCAGCGCGCCCACCGCTCCGCCGCACAGGAACACCAGCGCCAGCGTCACCGAGGCGAGAAAACGCGGATCCAGCCTGGCCGGCGGGGCCGGCTTGTCAAGGACGCTAGTGTTCATAGGAAGTCAGCGTGGCCAGCATGTTCTGCGAAGCCGGCGCCGCATCGAAGCCGGGCTGATCCTGCTGGGCCAGAACCGCATCCGGGCTCGGACCGTTGGCATACCCGGACTCCCGCGATACCAGCCATCCGCCCACCAGCACCAGCGTCAGCAGCGACGACAAGACCAATCGCCGCCCCAGTCCGAAATCCAGCCTGAAAAAACCGGCGAACGATTGCGCGCTCTGCCGGGAACCGACTTCCTGAATCACTCCCGCGTAGAAACCCGCTGCCGGAGCCCACTCCTCCTCTCCGGCTGCCGCCGGAGGACGGAGGGTACTGAACAAATTCGATACCGATTGCATGCCCTGCAGCTCTTGGCGGCACGACGAGCAACCAGCCAAATGCGCTTCGAGGGACCTTTGCTCCGCCGGTTCCAGCAAACCGGAGAGATAATCCTCGAGGCTCTCCATGACAACCGCGTGCATACTTTCTTCCCTTACAAAATGTAGCTTGCTGTCTAAATCCATTCCCCTTGCGGATCTTTTGTCCATCCGGACCCGTCCGCTACGGAGACCCCACTTCCATTGCCAACCGCCGTCACATCGCCGGCCCCACAACTCATCCAGCTAAAAGCCCGGGCGCCCGATCCAACCGTTGCGCCGCCCGCACCAGCTTCTGGCGCGCCCGGAACAGCTTCACCTTGATGGTGTTTTCGTTCATGCCCGTCTGCGCCGCCAGCTCTTCCACCGAATATCCTTCTACTTCTTTCAGCATCAACAACATACGGTCTTCTTCCGAGACCTTGCTGAGGAGTTTGAGCACAAAATCACGCCGCGCCAGGTCGGTATCGGCGGGCTCCTGGCGATTCTCCTGCGGCTCCGAGTTCTCCACCCGCCGCACTTCGTCCTCGCTCAGATCGCTCTCGTAAACCAGCTTCCGGACCTTGCGCTTCCGCAGGTAATCGAAGCATTCATTGACCGTAATTTTATAAATCCAGGTGATCAGCGAACTGCGGAAATCGAAATTCTTCAGGGACAGGTAAACCTTCGCAAATACTTGCTGTGCAATATCTTCCACGTCGTTGCGATGGCGGACCACGCCGTAAATAATGGAAAACACTTTGGACTGATAGCGCTCCACGATTTCGCGGAACGCACTCTCGTCCCCAGCCTGAGCCTTCCGGACCAGAGCTCCTTCAGCAGTGCTTTCGTAGTCCACTTTCGGCTTTGCCGCAATCCTACTGCCGACTCCGGGGAGGCTGAGGACGCCGGTCACCGTTCCCATACACCGTGTCCGACGCAGCCCGCGGAGCGCGCGTTTCAGTTACCAATTCCATTTTGCACGAAAAGTCCTCCGTTCTGTGCAAAGTAGCCGCGTCCTTGTGGCCGGACGACGCATCTATTACGCCAGAGTCCCCTCCCCGTTCGTAACGGACTTGTGGAGTTTCCTGGTCTAGTTTGTATAATGGATCTCGGTAGGACTCGCAACGAGGAGTTTATAATCGCATGGTTCAATTGACCGAACGAGCAGTCGGAAAAGTGAAAGAGATCATGGCTTCCCAGCAGCCCTCGCCGGCCGGCCTGCGGATCGCCGTCGTTGGCGGCGGATGCAGCGGGTTCAGCTATTCGATGGCTTTCGAGAATCAGCCGAACATTCTGGATAAGAGCTACGACTACAATGGGTTGAAGATTTTCGTCGACCAGGCCAGCTTGCTGTATCTGGATGGCGCCGAAGTCGACTACGTGGAGACGCTCGAAGGGTCGGGCTTCAAGTTCAATAATCCCCAGGTGAAATCGACCTGCGGGTGCGGCAGCTCGTTCCAGGTGTAAGGAGTCGGACCTCTCTTCGCAAGAACACCGTAACCACACGCGCCACAGCCATGTCCCGCGGCGATTGTGGCTGTCCGTTGGGGTGCCTGATCGCCGCTCTTTAGGGCCCGAAGACGATCGTCCGAAATTGCAGACGGGACTACCGCGCCCCCACCTGGAGGCGTGCCTCTCTCAAATGGGCGGTCCTCCAGGTCGAATCGAGGATCGGTTTCCCTTTCCTTCCTCTCCCATGCGTGTAGCAGCAGGTCCAACTTCAGCTCCGGCCTCCTGATCAATTCCCCACCGGCTTCTCGACTGAATCGATTACCAGCGTCTCCACCGGCCCCTTCCCCGCCTCCAGTTTCAACCCGATCCCTTGCACCGAGGCCAGCGCGGCCGACGTCGCATCCCAGCCATCCCAGCTTCGATCCAGTTCGAAATCGAAATCGAAAGCGCCTTCGATCCCGGTGTGGTCGATCACAGGCCTTCCAACCAGATCGCTGAGACGCTTCGCCAGCAGAGTCATCGTGGCAGTCAGGCCCCAAAGGCCCGGGCCGGTGCTGCGGGCCGTGCCAACCCACGGGAAGTCCTCCTTGTCCTTGGCGTCGCGCAGCTTCAGCTTGTCGGTCCTGGTTAGAAAGAAGACCGCGCCCTCTTTTGTCTCGCGGTGCCACCGCATATGGAACCGGTCCTCCAGCAGCGATCGCATCATCAGCCGCTGATCCGCGTTGGGCGGCAGCTTCCACAGCCTGGGGTTCGCCTTGCTGGCCTTCGATCCCTCCGGCGGCTTGGCCTCGATGTCCCACCGGTCATCGTGGATCCACTGCGGGCCGCCCACAATCTGAAACATCCGAATGTCGAACGCCTCGCTGATGAAATAGTCGAGTTTGGCCATGTTGGCGCGGATACGGCCGCCGGGAAAGGTCGCCAGTCCCATTCCGTATTGGCCACCCTGCATTGCCGAAGGCTTCACCGAAATCACTTCGAAGGCCCGGTCGGCATCCTGGGCGAGACCCACAAGGGACACAACCGTGAAAACCCCAAGCCTGAGCACACGCATGCGCATTAGACGCCGCCGGCGCCGCTTTCGTTGACCGGACGGCGCGAGATATCCACCATTCCGTGTGCCATCATGAGAGTTTCCCATGGCTGAACCGAAACCTCTACCTACGTCCGTACTCATACATATTGCAAAGTTGTTAAACATCTCCTTGAAGAGCATGTCCGCGGTCGTCGAGCTGCTCGATGGCGGCGCCACTGTGCCCTTCATCGCCCGATACCGCAAGGAAGCCACCGGCAACCTGGACGAAGTCCAGATCCGCGATATCCAGGAGAAGCTGGAATACTTCCGTGAGCTCGAAGATCGCCGCGAAACCGTTCTCGCGTCCATCGCCGATCAGGGCAAGCTGACACCGGAGCTCAAGGCCAAAATCGAAGCCACGCTCGAGAAGACCGGGCTCGAAGATCTCTACCTGCCCTACAAACCCAAACGCCGCACCAAAGCCCAGATCGCCCGTGAAAAAGGCCTCGAACCGCTGGCGCAGTATCTATGGGATCAAGCCGGCACAACACCGCTCGACCAGCTGGCGTCGACCTGCGGCATCCCGGCCGCCGAGGCGCTCGAAGGCGCGCGCCACATCATCGCCGAATGGGTCAGCGACAATGCCGAGTTCCGCAAAGCCGTCCGCGCCATGATGACCGCCGATGGGCGCGTGGTCGCCCGGGCAATTCCCGGCGTCGAGGACCCCGAAGGCAAATTCAAGATGTACGCCGATTACAGCGAGCCGGTCTCGAAAATCCCCTCGCACCGCATGCTGGCGATACGGCGCGGCGCCAATGAGGGCGTGCTGACGTTCGAAATCGAGCTCGCCGAGGCCGGACCCATCGAGTGGCTGCGCGCGCGCATCCTCAAAACGCCCGGCCCCTGGACATCGCACCTCGACGACGCCATACGCGATTCCTACAACCGCCTGCTGAATCCCTCGATCCAGACCGAGGTCCGGCTGGAGCTGAAGGATCGGTCCGACCAGGAGGCCATCAAGGTCTTCCGCGAGAATCTCGAGAACCTGCTGCTCTCGCCGCCGGCCGGCATGATGACCGTGCTCGCCATCGATCCCGGCATTCGCACCGGCTGCAAACTCGCCGTGGTGGACGATACCGGCAAGTTCCTCGAACACGCCGTGATGTACCCCTTCGAGCCGCGCAACGATCTCGCCGGCAGCATCAAAACCCTCGCCGGACTGGTGCAGCGGCACAACGTTCGCGCCATCGCCATCGGCAACGGGACGGCATCGCGCGAAACCGCCGCGCTGGTGCAGGACTTTCTGCGGCAGGCTAATCTGACGAAGATTTTCAGCGTGACGGTGAGCGAATCGGGCGCGAGCGTTTACTCGGCTTCAGAAATCGCGCGCCAGGAATTCCCCGATCTCGACCTCACCGTGCGCGGCGCCATCTCCATCGCCCGCCGCTTGCAGGATCCGCTGGCGGAGCTGGTGAAGGTCGACCCGAAGGCCATCGGCGTCGGCCAATACCAGCACGATGTCGACCAACGCCGC
>DATJWJ010000118.1:0-3191 GCA_035501355.1 Bryobacteraceae bacterium
CTAAGACCGGCATGACGGAGCTGGCCAACTGGGTGGCGGGCCTCCCCACACCCATGCCCGGGAATTACAACGCGGTTGGCGGCTACGGCTTCAACCCCTACGATCCGCGCCGCGACCCGCGCGAAGCCACCGACGACGGCCGGCCCGCGCTGCAAACCGGCGGCTCCAGCTCCGGAATCGGAACGTCGGCGAATTTCTGGGCCGGCAATGTCGGCACCGAGACTTCCGGGTCGATCCTGAGCCCGTCCAATCAGAACATGCTGGCGGGCATCAAGCCTACAGTGGGCCGCGTCAGCCGCTACGGCGTCATTCCGATCACGGCCGATCAGGATACGCCCGGTCCCATGTCGAAAACGGTGACCGATGTTGCGATCATGCTGGGAGCTTTGGAAGGCGCCGCGCCCGATCCGAATGATCCCGCGACCTCCACGTGCACGCCGCCGGACGGCCGCGACTACACGCGCTTCCTCAAAGCCGACGGACTGAAGGGCGCCCGCATCGGCATCCCGCGCGCGTTCTACTACGATCGCGTCACGCCGCCGGGTGCGAAGGAACAGCGCGGAGGTTTGAATCCCGATCAGGCCAAGGCGATGGCGGATGCGATCGATATCTTGCAGAAGCAGGGCGCGGTCATCGTCGACCCAGCCGACATCCCGAGCGTAGTCAGCCCGGATCCGGCCAGCAACTTCCTGCTCTGGAATCAGTGCGGCGGCATCGACGGAGCGAAAGGCCAGGACGCGGATTGCTCGGTGGTTTTGAAGTACGGCATGAAGCGCGATTTCAACAAATGGCTGGACTCGCTGGGAGCTTCGGCGCCGGTCAAGACTCTAACCGAGCTGCGCGAGTGGAACATCACGCATACCAAGGCCGGCGCAATTAAATATGGCCAGTCAAATCTGGACATCTCCGACGAAATGGATGTGGAGGCGGATCTCGCGCGCTACCAGGCCGATCGCGCCAAAGACATTCGACTCGCAGCGACACACGGCATCGACGAGGTCATGAAGGCCAACAATCTGGACGCGCTGCTGTTTCCGGGAGCCAACGGCGCGTCCATAGCGGCCAAGCCAGGTTATCCCACCGTCATCGTGCCATTCGCCCTGGTGCCGAACGCTCCTTTACAGCAGCCGTTTCCCGAGGGGTTCGATGCCAAGCCGTCACCGTTCGGCGTCAGCTTCACCGGAATGGCCTGCAGCGAGCCGCGCCTGCTCGCGCTGGCCTACGCCTTCGAACAAGCCACCAAGCGGAGGGTTCCGCCGCCCAGCGCACCGTAAGCCGGTTCGAAGCGGTACATTGTCAACGCCGGTTCTTAACTCGAACCTGGAATCCGGAGCAGGCCCAGCGCTAAGACCGAGGCGTATGAATTGAAGTCCGGATCAGTAGTGAAGATCTGCCAGCTTCGGCCCAACGCGACCGCACAAAGCAGAAAGTCCGTGTGGGAGCCGGATATGCCCTTGGACCGGCACTGATTGTTGCATTGAGCCGCGTGCTCGAAGTCCTCTGTAACCAGGGGCTCATCGGGAAAGGACTGAAGCTGCCGCCGAAGCCGATTAAATTGGGCGGTTTCACGGATTCCGGAGAGGACCTCTTGCCGGATCGGGCCGATCATTTTGGCCCGGCCCTCGCGTATTAGTTCCGCCAGAACGGCGGCCGATGCACTCTCTTCAGCGCTTAAGTGTGCTTTGGCCCTGCGCAGCGCTAGCGACCAAATATTGGTGTCAATTAGGACGTCCACTAAGATCTGCGCCGCCGCTCGGCCTTGTAGTCATACTTAGGGTCGAAATCAATAGTGCCAAAGAGTGAAAGAATCTCAAGCTGCTTGCGGTGCGCAATATATTCGGAAAGGGCCGCTGTCACCGCTTCCTTTTTTGTTTTGTGATGACCGATGCGTCGCGCGGTTTCAATTAGCTTGTCGTCGATAGCTAAGTTGGTCGGCATTTCTACACATCACTCTGTGTGTCATTTAGTGTAGCAGAAGCCGCTCCAGCCGCTCCCATGCTGGACCTTCCAGCGCGGGCTCGAACATATCCGGGTGCAGAATTTCGGCGAAAATCTCGAGCGACTCGACAATCCGCGGCCCCGGACGGTTCATGTATTGATTGCCGTCAGCCAGGTAAACTTCGCCGCTGCGGACCGCGCGCAGCTTGCCCCATTCGGGTCGGGCGGTCAACCAGTACATCTCGCGGCGCGTGCGCTCCAGGTCGAAGCCGCAGGGAGTGGTCACGATCACGTCCGGGTCGGAAGCGACCAGATCCTCCCAGTTCATCGAGGGCGAGTGCAGGCCGGCTTTCCCAAACAGGTTCTCGCCCCCGGCCAGCTCGATCAGCTCCGGAACCCAGTTGCCGGCGGCCATGAGCGGCTCATGCCATTCGATGCAAGCCACTCGCGGACGGCGCTGAGACCGCCTCGCTCGCGAAGAGATCTGTTCCATCCGCGCTTGAAGCGCTTCGACCACCTGCTCGCCCTTCGATACAACTCCGCAGGCCGCCGCGACGCGGCGAATGTCGCTCCAGATGTCTTCGAGAGCGTTGGGCTCCAGCGCTACGAGTTTGGGCCTGCTCAAAACAGAGCTCGCCAGCGCACGTTCGACGTCTTCCAGGCTGACAGCGCACACCCGGCACTGTGTCTGCGTGATTACATGCGTCGGTTTCAGCCGGTCCAGCGCATCTTCGAACACCCGATATACCGAAAGCGCGTTGACAACCTGGTTCTTGACCCGCGCGTCGATCTCGGCGCTGTTGCCGTCCACCGGAAAGCTGGGCGAGGTACAGATGGGCAGGGCCAGCACGTCCGCCGGAAAGTCGCATTCGTGGGAGCGGCCTACCTGGAAGGGCGTTAGCTCGAGCGCATTCACGATTTCAGTTGCGCTCGCGATCAACGAGACTATCCGCACTCTTCCACTCTAGGGCAAGTGACAAAAGATTGTCAGTGACGAGTAATTGTCGGGTGAGTCCGTCCGTCGGCTAACACGAAAGAACTCAAGGAGCTTGGCTGGGAGGGATTCAAGTAGGGAGATTCAAGAAGTTACAAAGGTTGGTGAGGTTACCGGGGATAGCCTAGCGGAACAGCCGTGGCTCCTTGAGCTTTCATTGATTTCATCGCTTGTATGGATTGCAAGCGCTGTTCCAAAACGCCAAGCTCTTGTTTCTCCGAGTAACTAGCCCGTGTCACCAGAAAAATTTACCAGATCG
>DATJWJ010000119.1:0-45433 GCA_035501355.1 Bryobacteraceae bacterium
GGATGTTTCACGGCAAGTGCCGGTACCGTCGCTCGCCACCGGGCGCGTGATAGAAATTGACGCGCGGCTGGGCGACACAGTGCGGAAAGGCCAGCTTCTTTTCAAGGTACGGAGCAACGACATCGCGGGCGCGTATTCAGACTATCGCAAGGCGGTAAAGAACGAGCAGCTGGCCGTAGAGAACGAACGCCTGGCGAAAATCCAGCAGAACCGCGCCAAGCTGTTATACGAGGATGGAGCCATCCCCAAGAGCGCGCTGGAAATTGCCGACAACGGGGAGATTGCGGCCCAAACCGCACTGGCAAATGCCCGCATCGATGTAGAAACCGCCTCCGAGCGTCTCAAGTTGCTCGGCTCCGATCCCGATCATCCTTCCGGGATCGTGGAAGTCTACGCGCCGGTGTCGGGCGTGATCACCGACCAACAAATCACCGATCAGTCCGGCGTGCAGGCGCTGACGCCACCAAATCCCTTTACCATTTCAGATATTTCGCACGTGTGGGTGGTGTGCGACGTATATGAAAACAACATGTCGCAGGTGCACCTGGGCGAGTACGCCGATATTCATCTGGTCGCGTATCCTAACCGCGTGTTAAAAGGGCGGATCGGCAACATGCTTCCCATCGTCGATCCCAACACCCGAACCGAGAAAGTACGCCTGGAAGTGGAGAATCCAGGTCTGATGCGGCTGGGCATGTTCGTTACGGCTACGTTCCATGGCGAATCGGCGGAGAAACACGCGACCGTTCCGGCCAGCGCGATTCTGCATTTGCACGATCGCGAATGGGTGTACATGCCGGCGGGCAACGGAAGTTTCCAGCGCGTCGAAGTGGCAGCCGGCAGCATGCTTCCGGGCAACCTGCAGGAAGTGATCTCGGGGATTAAACCAGGCGATCAGGTGATCGCGAACGCGCTGGTGTTTCAGAACACGGTTGAGCAGTAAATGATCCGCAAAGCAGTTGACTTCGCGCTGAATAATCGTTTTCTGGTATTGGCCGCGGCCATCCTGCTGTTCGCCTGGGGCGCGATTTCCTTCCATCAACTTCCGGTGGAAGCTTATCCCGACGTCGCCAACAATTACGTGGACGTGATCACGCAATGGCCGGGCATCTCGGCCGAGCAGATCGAGCAGCAGGTTACCATTCCGCTCGAGATTGCCATGAATGGGATTCCGGGCGTGGCGCATCTACGCTCGTTCTCGATCTTCGGCTTGTCGGATCTCAAGCTGGTCTTCGAAGATGAAACGTCGGACTTCGAAAACCGCGAACGTGTTCTCGAACGTCTCTCACAGGTCTCGCTGCCGCCGGGCGTGACGCCGCAAATGGGTACTGATTGGAGCCCGGTGGGCCAGATCTACTTCTTCACGCTCGAGAACACCAATCCGGCGTACGACGTGATGGAGCTGAAATCCCTTGAAGACTGGGTGGTGGAAAAAAACCTGAAGTCTGTTCCGAACATCGTGGACGTGGCCACCTTCGGCGGCCCAACGCGCGAATACCAGGTTCGCGTGGATCCGAATAAGCTGATCGACTACGGGCTGAATCTGGCGCAAGTGGAACAACAGCTTACCAACAGCAATGCGAATGCGGGCGGGAGCTTCATTCAGGCTGGCATGCAGCAAATCAACGTGCGCGAAGTCGGATTAATCAAGAATGTTCGCGACATCGAAAACACGGTGATCCTGACCAAGAACGGCACCCCGATTCATGTGAAGGACATCGCCGTGGTCGAGCAGGGTCCCAAGATCCGGCTGGGCCAGTTCGCGCGCGCCATTCGCCGCGAGGACGGAAGGATCATCGACGATCCGGACGTGGTCTCGGCGTGGGTGCCGATGCGCAAGGGCGCCGACGCGGAACCGACGCTGGAGGGCCTGCACGCCAAAGTAAAGGAGCTGAACGATCATATTCTGCCGGCCGGCGTGAAGATCGTTCCATTTCTCGATCGCGACGATCTGGTGCACTTCACCACGCATACCGTTCTGCACAATCTGGGCGAAGGCATTTTGCTGGTCGTCATCGTGCTGTTCCTGCTGCTGGGAAACGTGCGCGGGGCGCTGATCGTCGCCTTGACCATTCCGTTCTCGCTGTTATTCGCCGCCACCTGTTTGAAGTTGAAAGCCATTCCAGCGAACCTGCTTTCCTTGGGCGCCCTGGACTTCGGAATGGTGGTGGAAGGCACGGTGGTGATGATTGAAAACATCGTGCGCCATCTCAACTCTCAGAATGGCGAGAGAACGACCATTCAGAAGATTTCCGATGCCGCCCACGAAGTCCAGCGCCCGGTGTTTTATCCCATCCTTCTTATCATCACCGCGTACCTTCCGATATTCACGCTGCAGCGCGTGGAAGGACGGTTGTTCAAACCCATGGCGTGGACGGTGGCGTTTGCGCTTCTGGGAGCCATCCTGTTTTCGCTGATGGTGGCGCCCGCGCTGGCCAGTCTCTTATTTCGAAAAGGCACGCGGGAATGGCACAACCCTGTGATGGCATGGATTACGGCCGGCTATCGCAAGGCGGTGCGCTGGGCCATCCGCTGGCGATACGTCACAGTCGCAGTCGGATTGGCGGGAGTGGGGCTCGCGGCTTTCCTGGCCTTTGGCCCGTTGATCGGCTCTGAGTTTCTTCCGCACTTGGATGAAGGGGCACTGTGGGTGCGCGGCACGCTGGCGCCCAGCACGGGACCGGATGAAGGGATACGGCTCTCCAACCAGGCACGCATCCTGCTGTGCTCCTTTCCCGAGGCCACCGAATGCACCAGCCAGGTGGGCCGGCCCGACGATGGCACCGATACAACCGGCTTCTTCAATACCGAATACTTCGTCGGCTTGAAACCCAAGGAACAATGGCGCAAGGGATTCCACGAGAACAAGGAAGAGTTAATTGCGGCCATGGACCGTGAGTTAGAGAAGCTGCCAGGCGTGACCTGGAGCTTTTCGCAACCCATCGCCGACAACATGGAAGAAGCTGTCAGTGGGGTCAAGGGACAGCTTGCGACTAAGATTTACGGCGACGATCTGAGGATTCTCGAGGACACGGCGGACAACATCGTCAAGATCATGCGCGGAGTGAGAGGTATTGAGGATCTGGGGGTGCTTCGCGTTCTAGGCCAGCCCAACTTGAATGTAACGGTGGATCGGGCGCAGGCGGCTCGCTACCAGATCAACGTGGGAGACGTGCAGGACGCCATCCAGACCGCCGTGGGCGGGAACGCCTTGACGCAGGTCTTGCAGGGCGAGGCTCGCTACGATCTGGTGCTGCGTTATCCGCCGCAATATCGCGGCACCAAGGAAGCCATCGCCAACATTCGATTGCTGGCGCCCACCGGCGAGCGAGTCTCGCTAGCGCAGCTTTGCGACATTCAAGAGCGCGATGGCGCTTCGGAAGTCTACCGGGAAGGAAACCAGCGCTACATCGCCATCAAGTACAGCGTGCGTGGGCGCGATTTGGGCGGCGCGGTGGAAGAAGCCATTCGAAAAGTGGGAGCGCAGGTCAAGTTACCGCGCGGGTATCGAATCGATTGGGAAGGCGAGTATGAAAGCCAAAAGCGCGCTCAGGCCCGGATGGCGATCATCGTGCCGCTGACCGTGCTGCTGATTTTCGTCATTCTCTACATGATGTTCAAGTCGATGAAGTGGGCCATGCTCATTATGGTCACGGTATTGGTGGCCCCCATCGGCGGACTGCTTGCGCTGCTGCTCACGGGGACCAACTTGAGCGTTTCCTCGGGCCTCGGATTCCTGGCGCTGTTCGGCGTGTGCGTGCAGACCGGCGTGATCATGGTGGAATATATCAATCAACTGCGGGCGCGCGGGCACAGTATCCTGGATGCCGCCGCCGAGGGCTCGGTCTTGAAGCTGCGCCCGATCATGATGACCAGCCTGGTAGCCACGCTGGGATTGCTGCCGGCCGCGATGTCGCACGGGATTGGGTCCGATTCGCAGCGGCCGTTCGCCATCGTCATTGTTGGAGGGCTGATCGCGGCCCTGATTCTGAGCATTTTCCTGCTCCCCACCCTGTACGTCTGGATGGCGGGCGAGGGTGACGCGCTTCCGGATGTCCAAGCTGAGGAGTCGGTTTAGTACGGCAGGGTAACTCTGCGCCCGTTTGGTACGTCGGATGCTTAGACCCGTAATAAGAGGACTTTATGTTTGAAGGCTTGTTCCAACCCATGCACCTGCTGATCATCCTAGTGGTCGGCCTATTCCTGTTTGGTCCCAAGAAGTTGCCTGAGCTGGGCAAGGGCCTGGGCGAAGGGATTCGGGGCTTTAAAAAAGCGTTAAATGACGTAACGGACGCGACCAAGGAAGACCCGACCAATAATCAGATCCAGTAGTCACCCCCGACCGAGGACGCGCGCTGCGCTCACTTTAGCAACGCTTTAATGCTCTGCGGCAATTCGAACAGGGAATCCGCGACCGGCTCGTAGCTGACGGACTGAAACGTGAAAGTCTGAGTCGAATCGCCGGTTCGCGAGATTATTTTCGTTGCCACTAGCGGCCCACCGAAGCTTTTGTAATCCTGAAAGAGCGTCATCGTGATAGCGGAAGACGATCGCGCGTCCGATTGAAAACGGTAGCCGGCAAGCAGCCCCGTGCGGACATCGTAAAACTGGTTATTGTCCTTGCCCCAATGCGTCGTGCCGTGCAACCAGTAACACTGGCGCCCATCGAAATCAGTGACGCCCGCGAACTCGAACTTCTGAAAGTAATCGAGCTGGTGAAGGGCGTATTGCAGATCGGCATCGCGGCGGTCGGATTCCACCGGAGTTTCCTTATCGATACTCGCTCCTTGCGGAGTGATGGACCAGGACACGGCTCCGTCAAATCCTGACGTGATCTCGCTGCCGTCGGGCAGGGTGATTTTCTGAAAACTTTTGAACGGCTTGGCGTAAAAGATGAAGGTCGCTTTGCCCTTGAGTCCGGTGGCTTCGATTTCGCCGCGCCGGGTTTCGGACTGTACTTTCTGGATGGCGTCTGCGCCGCCTAGTGCCTGCTGATATTTTTCCAGAACGGCCTCGGCGGTCTTCAGCTGAGCTATCAGCGGGCAACAGGCGATGGCAAGACAGATAACTCCCAGCCGTGCGATTGGCATGGACATTGGACGGACAACTGCGCCAAACGTCACCGTACCCCCCTGGGCACGCCCAGAATCCAGGTGTATACTGGCTGGAATGCTTGGGTAAGCTTCCCATTCGAGGAGGTTCCGATGCGGCCAGTCAGGATCAGCGGGGCAATGGCCCTCGCGGTGTTGTTGGGGACAGCGGGTTCAGCGCAAACGCCCGCCAATCAAAACGATCAAGTGACGTTCACCAAAGACGTCGCACCTATTCTGCAGCGTTCCTGCCAGGCGTGCCACCGGCCCGGGAACATCGCACCTATGTCTCTGCTGACCTATCAGGACGTGCGGCCGTGGGCGCGCGCGATCAAACAGCAGGTAGTCCAGCGCAACATGCCGCCGTGGTATATCGACCGCGCGGTGGGGATCCACAATTTCAAGAATGATCCTTCGCTGAGCGATCTGGAAGTCGCGATGATCTCGAAATGGGCGGATGCTGGCGCGCCGGAAGGGAATCCCGCCGACATGCCCCCGCCGCGTAAATTCGACGACAGCGACCGCTGGCACATCGGCAAGCCCGATATCATCGTCACGCTGAAGAAGGACGTGCTGGTGAAGGCCAAGGCGCCGGATCAGTGGGCGGATCTGCCGACCGAGGATTTGGGGACCAAGATCGATCGCTACATCGCGGCGGTCGAAGTGAAGCCGATCAAAGGGACGCCGGTGGTTCACCACGCGGTGGCGACGATGCAGTTCGAGGACGCGCAGGGCAACGAGCAGCAATCGCTGCTGGAAGAGTACGCGGTAGGCAAGTTTGGCGACGTCTACGCGGAGGGCACGGGCCGGCTGCTTCCCAAGGGCGCGAGAGTCGTGATGAACATGCATCTGCACGCCAACGGAACCGACACGCCCGCCAACGTCGCGGTGGGCATCAAGCTGCATCCGGAGGGCTATGTCCCCAAGCACATCGAGATTTCGCAGCACGTGGGCGACAACGAAGATTTCGTGATTCCGCCCAACACTAAGAACGTGCGAGTGGACGGTTACAGCACGCTGCTGAAGCCGGCGCGCATCACGGCGTTTCAACCGCATCTGCACAACCGCGGCCAAGCTCAGTGCCTGGAACTGATCTATCCACCCGCGCAGAGCGCTGGGCGGGCGCCCAAGGAGACGGTGAGCTGCGTGGACCGCTATCACTTCGATTGGCACATCGTGTATCACTACGAAGAGGATGCGCAGCCGATCGTGCCGGCCGGCACGGTCCTGCACGTGACCTCGTGGTTCGACAATACGGCGGCGAACAAATTCAATCCCGATCCGTCGAATCCGGTGGCGTTCGGGCAGCGGACCATCGACGACATGAGCTTCTCCTGGCTGACGTTCTACTATCTCACCGACGAAGAGTACAAGCAGGCGCTCGAAGAACGTAAGAACAAGCAGAAGAAGCTGAGCGCCACTTTGCAGTAGAGGGTTGGCAACATGAAGCGAGTGAATTTTGCGGGGCTGGCGTTGCTGGCCGCGGCTTTGGCAGCGCCTTGGCTATACGGCCAGCCTCCACGCGTTCTCGATCAACTGCCGGATGAAGACAGCTTCGCGCACGGTGCTGGAAAGACAGTTCAGCCGTTTTTCGAAGGCTGGCAGGCGATGCCGGACGGGCACATCGCGATGTGGTTCGGCTACCTCAATCTCAACTACGAAGAAGAGCCCGACATTGCGATCGGGGCGAACAACAAATTCGATCTGCGCGACGATCTGGGCCAGCCGACGCATTTTTACCCGCGCCGGCATTTGTTCGTTTTCAAAGTGGATCTGCCCAAGGACTGGAGCAAAGAGAAGCACCTGGTCTGGACCGTGACCGTGAATGGTCATGCGAGCTCCGCCAATGGCTGGCTGCAACCGGAGTGGGAAGTGGATGAGGGCGTGATGCAGATGAACATCGGGCCGGGCGGGGCGCCGCCGGTGGATCCACCGAATCTCGCGCCCAAGATCAGCGGCAGCGGCGACCAGAGCGCCGAAGTCGAGAAAGCGATTGCGTTGTCTGTTTCGGCCACCGACGATGGCATTCCGAAGCCGCGTGCACGGGCAAGCGCGGCAGGGACTCCACGTCCGCCACTGCCTCCGGGCGCTACTCCAACTCCGCGCGCGCAACTCGGTTTGCGAATCCGCTGGGAGCTTTATCGGGCTCCGGCCGAGGGCGGGCGCGTCGTATTCGAGCAAGCCAGCAACCGGCCGGTGATGGGCGCGCAAGCGAGCGAGCTGGCGACACAGGCGACATTCAGCGCTCCGGGAGTCTATTGGCTGCGAGCAGTGGCGAGCGACGGGATGTTGGAGACGCCGTACGACGTCAAGATCACGGTGAAGCGCTAGCGAAGGAGCCGGACTTATTTTCCTTCCGGTTCGCCGTTGGCGCCCGGCGCGGAGCTGCCCAGGAACAGCTTGCGGCCGTCGGCGAAACTGAGCGTCTTGCCGACGCCGCGGTTGGAGCCGTCCTTGGCTTGAAATCCCTCGAGCATGATCTCGGATCCCGCCGGCAGCGCGTCTTTGGTGAAGCCAAGCCGCAGCAGAACGTTCGGGCTGCCGCCCTCGATCATCCAACTGGTGACCTTGCCGTCCGGACCTTTGACGTCGATGTGAATCCAGGAGTGCGGATTGATCCAGTCCATTTTCGTGACCGTTCCGCGCAGTTTGATGGGCCGGTTGATGTCGAACTCGGCGGCGAAGGCATGGTGCGGCAGCGCCGGAGCCGCGAAAAGTAAGGCTAGAATGCACGTTAAGCCAAATTTCATTTTGCGCTCGCTTTCGCTGCTTCAGCCGCACGCGCGCCGCTCAAGGTATTCGGCAGCCCCAGATTGCCCTCGTGGCAAGCGTACTCGAAAATCGGGCCGGCGATTTTCGTCAGCGGCTGCTGCGCTGTCCAGGACCGCGTCCAGGTGGATGGATCGTCGACAGTGTACTCGTACAGGATGGTGTCTTCATCGATGCGCGTAAAGCGTTCCACTACGTGCAGATTCCGGGTGGATCCCATGAAGGAAGTCTGGTCGGTGAAATTGGTGGTGTCGACTACCAGCGTGTCGCCGTCCCAATGCCCGCGCGAATCGCCTAGAAACTGCCGGATGCCGGCGGGAAGATGCGGGCTTCCGTCGGTGGGAATCATGCGCGCGTCGTGAATCATCTCTTCCATGATGGCCACGGTTCCGGGGCCTTGTACGATCTGAAGGTTGCTGTTGTAGCCGGAAGACATCATGGGCGGACCCTCGGCCGTCCAGACGATGCAGCGTTCTTGCAGCGGACGATCTTCGTAGCTGTCGAACTCATGACCTTTGCGCATTGCGTTTCGCTCGGCCAATCGCTTCTGTGCTTCCGGCGTCATGGGGGGAATCCGGCCGTCGGGACCGATGATCAAAGAAGTCCTGCGGCTCAGCGCGACCTTGGCCTGAATCACATCCAGGCCGAATTGAGACATGTCGTAGTGAACCGTGGCTTGGGAGCCCAGGCGGTCCCAACTGGTGCGCTCGTTGAATTCGCGCTTGTCCACCGCGGCTGCTTCTTCCGGCGTATAAAATTCCTTGGCCCCGAGTTCCTTAGGGCGCTGCAAGGGAGTGATTGAAGCGTTGGACCAGTAACCCTGAAAATCGGGATGGCCGTCGGGAGTGCGCGGAAGCGTCCAGGGCTTTGCAGGCGCGGTGACTTTTTGAGGCGCCTGGCCAAAGACAGGCGCAGATACCAAAAGGAAGGAAACTGCTAGAAAAGATCCGCCCGCCATACACCCTCCTACTTGGCCGTCTTTTTCCGAAGATGGCCGTACATCAATTCTTCCACAAATTCGACGCACTTGAATTCCAGCAGTTTGACGTGGTCGTCCTGAACCCGGTAAAGCAACATACTCATTTTCCAGGGGCGCGAAAAAACCTTGGGGTCCTCGATGGTGGCCTCGTAACGCATTGTTTCCGGGCTGCGAGGCGTGTAGCGCTCCACCACGTGCAAGGCATCGCTATGGAAATCGCCGGCGCGGTCAAACCAGGTCTGGTCATTCAAGGCGGTCACGTCCACAACCAGCGTGTCGCCCTCCCAACGCCCGTTCGACCATCCCATCCAGCTATCGATGGGCGCTTTCTTAAAGGCATCCATGTTGATGTTGCGCGTCGCGCCAGCGTACTCGTAGGCGAAGAACATGTATTTCTCGGACTGCACGATCTGAAACGGATAGGGCATGTAGGTGGCGCGCGGCACGCCCGGCAGGTAGCAGCGGACCTCGGGGTCAAGGTCGAGGCGGTGCGTGAAATTTTCTTTCTTTTTTGCCGCGGCTTCGGGCAGGTAAGGGATCTGGTCGCCTTCCACGACGCCCAATCCTGGAGGCATCGCGCCCTGGGCGCCCAGTTGAAACAAGGGCCCTGGGCCGGCGCTGTGATCCTGAAGGTCCCAATTCGCCGTGTTGAGGACCTGCCAGATTCCGTTCAGGTCCGGATGGCCGTCCGGCGTGCGCGGCGCGCGATAGGCTGGCGTTTGGGCGCCGGCCGTGATCGCGGCCAAAAGCAGCATAACTGTTCGAGCGCCTTTATCCACGACGGCGATTCTATCAAATCGGAAATCTTCGCGAGCGCCCGAACGTCCCAATATGAGCGATGCAAGTACTTCGCTTGTTCTTAGGATCGTTGGCTGCCATCTCAGCCGTTTCAGCCGCTTCGGAATCGTCCACGGTCAACGTGCAAGTGGGAAACCAGGTGAACACGACGGTGGGCATCCATGGGCATCTGGGAGTGGCGATGTCCACTTCGTTTCAACTGGCCAGCTATAACTACAACTTCTTCAATCTGGCGCCGCAGGGATCGTCGTTGCTGGAAGGGCTTCTGCCGCGGCACACGCGCCTGCAAGTGACCTCTGGCGTCAGCCCGCTGAGCGCTCCGGGCGTATGGAACTTTTCCCAGCTCGACACGCTGCTCGCGCCGATCCAAAACACCGGCGATCACAGCCTGGAGTTCCAACTGGCCGGCGCTCCGGCGTTCATGAACGATTCGAGCGGTCACATCCTGCCGAACGATTTGCTGGGATTCGCCGACCTCAACGCGAATCTGGTTCGCTACTACAACACCGGCGGCTTCGAGGTTTCATCGCAGCATTTTCAGAGCTCCAGTCCGTACCCGGTCACTTGGTGGGGAATTTTTAATGAGCCTAACGGCAATGGGCTGACAGCTCAGCAGTACGTGGATCTTTACAACACTACAGTCCCGGCGATGGCTGCAGCGGACCCCTCCATCAAGTTCGCGGCGCTGGAGCTTTCCGATGTGAACCAGGCGGCCGAGGCGTACATGCCGACCTTTGTCTCGAACGTAACCGCTCCCGTGGATGCATTAGCTACGCATTTCTATTCCACCTGCAATCAAAAGGACACGGACAACTCGCTGTTTCCTACCATCCTCAGCTTTGCGAGCGAAGTCAGCTATATCTATTCACAGCTCGCGACGCGGCCGAGCTTGGCGAACGTGCCGGTCTGGGTGACGGAGAACAATGTCAACGCCGATTACGATCTCGGCAATGGCGTCAGCGCGTGCAATGGGACGCCTTTCGTTCTCGATCCGCGCGGTACGAGTCCATTCTTCGCCGCCTGGCGATCGCTGGTGTTCCAGCTGCTCGGCCAGGCAGGCGCGCAGGCTCTCTATCATTGGTCCTTCTCGAGCAACTCGCAGTATGGCGAGACCGACAGTTCCGGCAACCGCTATCTGAGTTACTGGGTGGATTATTATTTGTCGCACTGGCTGCCGTCGCCGCCTGGTCAGGACATACTGGAAACAACTACTTCGGGTTGCTGTCTCTGGGTTAGCAACATCGGCGGGGTTCTAGGGCTCGACACGCATACGCTGGCGCTGCGCAACGTAGATGGATCGGTGGTGATCCTGATGTCCAACTACGCCGTAGCAAAACCAATGACGGATAATAATGGTCCCGGCCTGGCGCGGACCTTTGCGCTGGATCTTTCGGCCTTGGGGACGTTCGGTTCAGCGACGCTGGTTACGCTGGACGCGTCGACGCCGGCCAGTGGTCCCGTGCTTCAATCGCTGACCCCGTCCGCGCAAATGCAGGTGTCGCTGCCAGGTTACGGCGCGGCGTTATTGCGTCTGGCGAAGGCCGCGCCGGCTCTTGCAGCCAGTGACGTGGTCAATTCGGCCAGTTACGCCTCGGGCGCGGTCGCTCCGGGCGAAATTATCTCCTTGTTCGGGTCCGCGATTGGTCCAGCCACGCCGGCTGCGGGTGAATTTACGAATCCGCGGCTGGTGGCCGATTCATTGCAGGGACTGCACGTGTTCTTTGATGGCGTCCCCGCGCCCGTACTTTATGCTTCGTCGAAACAGGTGAACACGGTGGTTCCGTTTTCGGTGGCAGGCCGCTCCAGCACCCAGCTTCAACTGGAGTATCTCGGCGCGGTCTCGGCGCCAATCGCGCTGCCGGTGACCCCAACAGCAGCAGGAGTCTTCAGCCTGGATGGTTCGGGGCACGGTTCCGCGGCGGTGTTGAACGCCCGCGATGGAAGCATCAACTCCAGCATGAATCCCGCACGCCGCGGTGATTACGTGAGTATCTTTGCCACGGGCGCCGGCGTCACCTCTCCGGCCAGCGCCGACGGTCTGCTGGGAGCGGCGCCGCTGGGTCAGCCAAACGCGCGGGTTTCGGTCACCATCGGAGGCCTGCCCTGCCAGCTCAACTTCGCGGGCGCAGCACCGGGCTTGGTAGCGGGCGCTATTCAGATCAATGCTCAGGTGCCGGCCGGCGCCCCTTCAGGACCTAACATCCTTCTCCAAGTCACGTTTGGAACCACGAATTCCCAGGCCGGAATAACTGTCGCGGTGGAGTAAATCAGCGCTCGCCGAAGTTATAGCCGAGCCAGATGGTCCCCTCAGGCACATAGTCATGGCCGAACTGCTGGCTGAGGTTCGGGACATAGTGGAAATCGAACTGAGGCCGGATGAAAATATGGTTGGTCAGATAAATCTGAACTCCGGCGCCGACGTTCAGGTCGGCATGATTTGCAGCGCCGATAGGTTCGGTGGACGTCGAACACACTGCCGTGCCGATGCAGCCGCTCTGAGAAATCGAGAAACTGGTGCGCGCGAATCCAACCCCGCCGAGCAAGCGCAGTTCAACGCGTTTGTTGCTGATCGGAGCGAAGATTCCATCGAAATCAACGAAGGATTGCCGGAATTGGAGCGGCCCATAGTTTCTCTGTTCAGGCTGAAAATTGGCCTGCGCGCCGACGCCGAAGCGCTTGAACAGCATGATATCCGCTCCCAAGCCCAGGAAAAATCCGTCCAGACCAGGCGTGGCTTGGCAAAATCCGTCGGACAACCCGGGCGTACAAGGGCCAAAGGCATTCAGCGAGGCCGGGCCATCGATACCCGAGCCACTGGCCGTGTCATGCGCGGTTCCGAATCCCACGTTCACATCCAGCGCGGCTTGGGCCCATGCAAAAGAGGCGCAGCCAAGCGCCAGAGCGGGTATCAAAAACCAACTCGCTTTTCTCACAATGAGACCTCCTCAAGCTCGAGAGCGCAGGCTCTGCGATTCTGAGCTTACGACGCCAGCCCGGATATCAAGGTTTCAATTTGTGAGGAACGCGAGTTGGACTGCTGGCTTACTCGCTGCCCTGCTTTTTGTCCGCCAGGTCGGCTTGCAGGCGCTTCACTACTTTGGCGGCTTCCTTGGTGAGACTGGCGGGAGTGGTGTCCTTGGCGGGCTCATACACAGACCACAAGACGGTGCGGCTCTTGCGGTCCACCAGGAAGAAGTTGCCCTTGCCACGATTGAAGGAAGACGTCGTCACGCGTCCTCCGGCTGTTAAATCCAGCGCAGGCTTCTTGGTGGCATCCTTTGCTTTTGCGTCCTTATCCTTGTCCGCATCCTTGTCCGCGTCGTCATCCTTCTTGACCGGCTCGGGCGGCGGAGGCGGAGGATACAGCTCGTCCAGCTTCTTTTCGAATGGCTCGCCCACGCGGTCCGTGAGTATCGCGTCGGCTTTCTTGGGATCGGTTACCACTTGGAAAACGCCGGCGCTGGTCAACTGGTTGGCGAGGAATTGATCCACGCCGTTGCCCATGGCCAGAATGTAGACAGTGTTAATTTGCTTGAGTTCGGGACGCACCGCCGCGAAAAGCGACGGCACAACGAGCGCTAGGGGCCAAAACCACTTCATGTAGAATATGGTACCAGCGCCGGCATCCTGACCGGACACCGTCTGATCGTGTACAAATCGCAACGAATCACAGTAATCATTCCTTGCCTGAACGAAGAACAGGGAATCGAGCAGGTCATGACGCGCATGCCTGATTTCGTGGACCAGGTGATCGTGGTGGACAATGGTTCCCAAGACCGGACCTCGGAGGTAGCGCGCCAGTATGGAGCCGAAGTGATTCGCGAGCCGGTGCGCGGCTATGGCCGGAGCTACAAGCGCGGGTTCGCCGCGGCCACCGGCGACATCATTGTGACGCTGGATGGCGACCACAGCTATCCGCCGGACGCGATCTCCTATCTCATCGAAGCTCTGCTGCACCTGAACGTGGATTTCCTGAATGCCTCGCGTTTTCCGGTGCGGGACCAGCAAGCCATGAGCTTCAAACACAAGTTCGGCAACTGGATGTTGTCGCTGGCCATGTCCATCCTGTACTTCCGCTGGGTGCGCGATTCGCAATCCGGCATGTGGGTTTTTCGCCGCTCCATTCTCAAAAATATGCGGTTGACCGCGGATGGCATGGCATTCTCGGAAGAAATCAAGATCGAGGCGCTCAAGAATTCGCGTATCCGTTTCGCCGAGATTTCCATTCTCTACTCCTCGCGCCTGGGCGAGATTAAGCTGAACCCATGGCGAGATGGCCTGTACAACCTGCTGTTCCTGGTGAAGAAGCGCTTCGAGCGAAGGGCGCCGGGATGATAGCCGGCCCGAGCGCACAGCGCGGGGCGCGCTCCGCTGAGGAAGTAACTAGTCGCGACCCGCAGCGTTGTGCGCGATGTTCCCAAGGGCAGGCATGAGAGTAGCGGCGGTCATCCCCAACTGGAATGGCGCGGCGCGCCTCGAGAAACTGTTCGAACACGTGGCGGCCCAAACACATCCGATCGACCGGTTGATCGTGGTGGACAACGGAAGCACGGACAATTCTGCCGCCGTGGCCGCACGCGCCGGCGCCAGCGTGATCCGGCTAGGCTCCAACACCGGCTTCAGCCATGCGGTAAACTGCGGAATTCGGGCCGTCGACGCCGAATGGATCGTGATCCTGAACAACGACGTGCAACCTGAGCCCGATTGGTTGAGGAATCTCATGGAGACGGCCATGGCCAAACAGGCTTGGTTCGCCACCGGGAAGCTGCTGGACGCCTCCCGCAGGGATCGCCTGGATGGCGCCTTTGACGCGATCTGCCGGGGCGCCTGCGCCTGGAGGTGCGGCCATGGCCGGCTCGATTCGGCGCTGTGGAACACGCCTCGAGAAATCCGCTTCGCCCCCCTCACTGCCGCCTTGGTCCGGACCGAGCTGTTCCAACGCCTGGGGCTGCTGGACGAATCCCTGGAATCCTATCTGGAAGATATCGATCTTGGAATCCGTTGCGCCGCCGCCGGACTCACTGGCCGGTACGTACCCTCGGCCGTCGCTTACCACCAAGGCAGTGCTACGTTAGGGATTTGGCACCCTGATACCGTGCGGAAAATTTCCCGTAATCAGTTACTTATTGTGGCGAAACACTATCCCCGCAAATGGATCTTACGCTATGGTTGGCCCGTATTAGTAGCTCAAGCGTTGTGGGGATTTATCGCCTTACGGCACGGAAGATTGCTGGCTTACCTGGCCGGCAAGCTGGACGGTGTGCGGCTCTTTCGGAGCAATCGGGGAGAATCTTGTTCAAACCTGGCCGCGATTCTGGAACAAAGCGAGCGGGAAATCCGGGAACTGCAGAGCTTAAGCGGTTTCGATCTTTACTGGCGGCTATACTTTGCTCTGACATGACTGGCGTCGTGGTGGTGACTTACAATTCGGGGGATGTCATCGGCCGCTGCCTGGATGCTTGCATGCAAAACGCCGGGTGCGCGGATTTACCGATAGTGGTGGTGGATAACGCCTCCCAGGACAACACCTGCCAAGAGGTACGCAAGCGAACGTCCGTGACGCTGATCGCCAATGCAACCAATCGCGGATTCGCCGCCGCGGTGAACCAGGGTGTGGCCGCGCTCGACACCGAGTTAGTGCTCCTGCTCAATCCCGACGTCGAGCTGGAGACTCGCCTGGACGGCCTGGAAGCAGCCTGCACCGGGGATGGCGCTGCGCTGGCGGGCGGCAGACTGCTGGACGAGCAGGGCCGAGTGCAAGCTGGTTTTACGCTGCGGCGCTTTCCGACCCCTTTGGCTTTGATTTTCGAAACGCTGGGTATGAACCGTTTAGTGCCCCACAATCCGGTTAACCGGCCATACCGGTGCCTGGACCTGGATCTTTCGGTGGATCAGGAAGCGGATCAGCCGCCCGGCGCTTTTCTGATGTTCCGGCGCGAGGTGTGGCAGCGGCTGGGCGGTTTTGACACACAGTTCCATCCGCTTTGGTTCGAAGACGTCGATTTCTGCCGCCGCGCCCGCGACTTGGGCGTGAAAATTCAATATGTCGCACGAGTAACTGCGCGGCACCAAGGTGGCCACAGCATTGCTAAATTGGATTGGGCCGCCCGCGAGCTCTGTTGGTATGTTAGCCTTCTAAGGTACGCGTCTAAGCACTTTCGGCCCTACGCATATCGGGGAGTGAGCGCGGCAGTAGTGCTGGCTTCCATGTTTCGAGCTGGTTTGGTGATGGTCCGGCAGCGAAGTTTCAGGCCCATCAAGGTATATGCTAGGGTTGCGCGATTCGCGGGACGGGGTTGCCTTCTAGGCCGCGTCGCTGAAGTCGAGTGTTGGAACAGTTTGAGCAAGGGAGTAGTCTGACAAAAGCTCGTTAAACCAAAAAGAAGAGACACACGACCCACATACATGGCCTCCAACGATAGTGTTTCCGTCACGATTGTCACTTACAACAGCGGCCGATTTATCAAACGATGTCTGGAATCCGTTCTGGCGCAGCGCTACCCTAACCGGGAAATCATTATCATCGACAATGCCTCCACCGACGGCACCGTAGACATTTTGGAACAGTTCGAGGGCCGCTGCCAGATCGTTTACAACGACGAGAACATCGGCTTCGCCGCGGCCCAGAACCAGGCCATCCAGATAAGCAGCGGAGAGTGGGTGCTCACGCTGAATCCGGACGTGTTGCTGCTACCGAATTTTATCCAGGCGCTGGTGGACGCGGGTCAATTCGATTCCCGTATCGGCTCGGTGTGCGGGAAACTGTTGACCATCCTGGCCAGCTTCGATCTGCCCGATAAACCGCTGGTGGATTCGACCGGAATCTATTTCACGCCCATGTTGCGGCATCTGGACCGCGGCAGCCAGGAAGTGGACAACGGCCACTATCTCAACCACGAGTACGTTTTCGGCGCCACCGCCGCGGCCGCGCTGTACCGCCGCCGCATGATTGAGGACATCTCGATCGGCGATGAGTTTTTCGATCCCGACTTCTTCGTATACCGCGAGGACGCCGATGTGGCCTGGCGCGCGCAATTGATGGGCTGGCGGTGCATTTACACGCCGCACGCCCGCGGCTATCACGTCCGCAACGTCCTGCCTGGCAACCGGCGAGCTCTTCCGTCCGTCATCAACATGCATTCGGTGAAAAACCGCTTTTTGATGCGGATGAAGAACATGACGGGCCATTTGTATTTGCGCAACTGGTTCTCGATCACGACGCGCGACCTGGTGGTGGTGGGCGCGTGTTTGATCCGCGAGCAAACCTCGCTCAGCGCTTTCTGGTATGTGCTGCGCAATTGGAGCCGCGTCATGGCGAAGCGGCGCGAGATCATGAGCCGCAAGCGCGTCGATGACGACTATATCGCCAGCTGGTTCCGCTATGACCCCGTGAGCAGCCCGGCGGTAAAACCGAAACCGGCGCGCGCGCTGGCCAAGTCCAAGGCGGCGAGGGCCGAGTAAACGGCGCGGATCGCGATCCTCGGCACGCGCGGCATTCCGGCCCGCTACGGGGGCTTCGAGACTTTCGCCGAGGAACTTTCCACGCGGCTCGCCGCGCGCGGGCATCGCGTTACGGTCTATTGCCGCGAGCGTCACGCCGAGCCTAGTTATCGCGGCGTGCGATTGGTTTATCTCCCAACCTGGCGCCACAAGTATTTCGATACCATCGCGCACACTTTTCTTTCGACCATCCACTTGCTGTTTCATCGCGTGGATGTGGCGCTGTACTGCAATGCCGCCAACGCGATCTTCACCTGCTGGCCGCGCTTGTTCGGCATCCCGGTGGCATTGAACGTCGATGGCCTGGAGCGCAAGCGCAAGAAGTGGAATTTCCTGGCCAGGGCCTGGTATTTGATTTCCGAGCGGCTGGCAACTTTTTGCCCCAATGCCGTTGTGACCGACGCGCGCAAGATCGCCGAATACTACCTCGAACGCTACGGGAAAAAAACCGACTTCATTCCGTATGGCGCCGAGACGGGAAAGATCGGGAGCGCGGAGGCTCTGGAGCGCCTGGGCCTGGAACATAACGCGTACTTCCTGTATGTGAGCCGGATGGAGCCGGAGAACAACGCGCTGCTGGTGCGCGAGGCGTTCGAGCAAGTGGATACGCCGATGAAGCTGGCTCTCATTGGCGACGCACCTTACGCGCACGAGTACATCCAGCGCGTGCGCGACACCAAGGATGCGCGGGTCGTTATGCCCGGCGCGGTATATGGCAGCGGCTACCATGAGCTGCTGTCGCATTGCTTCGCCTACATTCACGCCACCGAGGTAGGAGGAACGCATCCAGCGTTGATTGAAGCCATGGGCCGCGGCGCGCTGGTGCTGTTCTTGAACACGCCGGAAAACTCCGAGGTGGCGGGCGGAATCGGCATTCCCTTTGAGTCCGGCGAGCTGGCCGACAAACTTAAACTTGCCATTGCGATGCCGGTGGAGCAGCGCGCCGCGCTGGGCGCCCGCGGGATGGATCGAGTGGTCGAACGCTACGGCTGGCAGGCGGTTACAGATCAGTACGAACGCCTGCTGCTCAAGCTCATCCGAAATAAAGCATCATAAAGGTAGCGCTCAGATAGCCGATGTTTGCTTAGGACCTTGCGATGCCGGATTGGTTAGAGATCGTCGTTTTGATAGCGGGGTACATCGTGCTGATGCGCTGGATCCTGCCCAAATTCGGTGTGTCCACTTGAATGTCCGGATCCTGCGACGCCGGGTCCCGGCGTGAGAAAAAAGAAACCGTGAAAAGCGGCCCGTCCGTTTAGGTTTGGCGGGCGGCGAGCATCTTCTGATACGCCGCCACAAGTTCTTCCCGCGCGCTTTGGCCCAGCGGGGCGGGCAGCTCTGACGGACGATAGCGTCGGCACAGTTCGATCGTCTTCCGCAGGCTTTCCACGAATTCCACGCAGGGAGCGCAGCCGGCCAGATGCGTCTCGATCTCCTGACAAGCCTCGGCCGGAAGCTCCAGGTCTAGATAATCGGAAAGCAGCGCGAAGATCTCCTGGCATTGCCCGGAATGCTGATGAGCCGCCACGTCATCCTCCTTGCTTGGACATCTCGGCCGGCGCAGTGCGCGGCGAGGGTAGCTGCTGGTCTAATTTCTGCCGCACCGCCAGGCGCGCGCGATGCAGGCGCGTTTTCACGACGTCTTCAGTTAGGTCCAGGACCTGGGCGGTTTCTTGCGTGGAAAGCTCCTCCAGGTCGCGCAGCAGAATGACCGAGCGATAAGCTTCCGGAAGTTCGCCGATGGCCGCCGCCAGCGTGTCGCGCAATTCGCCTTGCAGCAATAAATCTTCGGGTAGAGCGGACCAGTCCGCGATCTCGATCGCCACGCGGCCGCCGGCGTTCGTCCGGACCGGCATCAACTGATCCAGGGATAGCTCCGCGGCCGGCGCAAACACGCTCTTGCGCCGTTTCATGAGGCAGGCATTTTTCGCAATCCGGAATACCCAGGGCCGAACCCGTTCTGGTTCGCGGATCTGACTGAAATTCTCGAACACTTTCAACAACGTTTCCTGCGCCACTTCCTCGGCGTCCTCGCGTTGGCCGCACATGAGCCAGCTATACTGAAAAACCTTGGAACGAAAATGCTCCACGAACCGCTCGAACGCCTCCGGTTCTCCGGCAATCAACCGCCGCGCGAGTTCCACTTCTTGTTCGCGATCCAATGGCTCTATCCCGCTCCTGATTGTAGCGGGACGGATATTAGGCCGGAACAGGAACCGCGGAATTTATCTCGACTTCGACATTCGGCGTCGCCAGCAGCGTGTTGTGAATCAAGCAGGCCTTCACGGCGCGCATCACACCGGCCCGGTCCCGCTCGTCGAGCCCGGGCACATTTACTTCGATTCGAAACGAACCCAGCCGCGCGGGTTGCCGCGCTTTTTCGGCGATGACGCGAACCACCAAGTCTTTACTCGGGAGTCCCCGCGCGTTCAGGTATTCAGCCGCGTAGTAGCCTGCGCACGAGCCCAAGGCGGCCAGCATGAATTCGGGCGGCGTCATGCCGGTGTCCTCGCCGTGGTTGTCGAGCGGCTGATCGCAAATCACGCGATGCCCGCGCGCGGAAACGGCAAACTTCGTTTTTCCGAGATATTCGGTTATGACTTCCATATTTCGTCTCTCACCAGGCCAGATGCAATTCGTGCGCCAGGGGTGACGGCCATGCGGGCGCCCGCCGTGCACCATGGCTGGGCGGGTTTCGCGGAACTCGGCCTGCAAGTGAAATGTGCGGTGTATGTTGGGCTTTTTCAAGCAGTGGACGATCTACCTGGCAGGCGGAATCGAAGCCGCTGCGGCGCTGCTGGTCGCGATTGCGGCGTTCGAAGCGATGTTACGTGCCGTCCCGCTGCTCCTGCGTCGCTCGGGCCCCGCCAACGAAGAAAAGGAAGCTCTTCGGCTGGGGCTAGGTCTCTGGCTGACAGTCGCGATCGAGTTCGAGCTGGCTGCTGACATTCTGCGAACCGCCGTCGCTCCGACCTGGAACATCATCGGCCAACTGGCTGCAATCGTGGTGCTTCGCACGGTCCTCAACTACTTCCTACAACAGGAGATTGCGCGAACGGCGAGACGTAAAGCCGAGACCGGGCTCGAACCACCTGTCACCTTGGCCAGCGGTTTGCATCTCCGCCAGTGAATGCGTATCTGGACGTTGATTCTGGCGGCGGGCAGTGTGCCGCTATGGGGACAAGCCTCGCTATCTCTATCGGATGCGGTCCAGCAGGGGCTCCAGCGTCATCCCGCGATTGAAGCCAGCGCTGCCAATAAAGAAGCCGCGCAGAGCCGGGTTCGCGAGGCACAGAGCGGTTTTCTGCCTAAGCTGAGCTATTCGGAATCGGTGCAGCGCAGCGATAATCCGGTCTTCGTATTTGGGTCCCTGCTCGATCAGCGGCAGTTCACGCAAGCTAACTTCAATCTCGGCCAGCTCAACAACCCTAGTTTTATCAACAATTTCCAGTCGCAGGTGCGGGCCGATCAGACGGTCTACGATTTCGGCGCCACCAGGTCACAAGTGCGCTCGGCGGAGTTGGGAACCCAAACCGCATCCGAAAACGACCGCAGCGCGCGGATGGCCGTGATTGCGGGGATAGCCGCAGCGTATTTTGACGCTATTTTGAGCAAGGAACGCCTTACTGTGGCCGAGGATGCGGTCCGCTCGGCCGAATCCGACTTACAGCGAGCGGAGAACGTACGCGCGGCCGGCATGTCCACCGATGCCGACGTGCTCTCGGTGCGCGTGCACCTGGCAGACATGCTGGAGCGCGAGATTCAGGCGCGCTATGCCTTGGACGTCGCCTCGGCTGCACTAAACGATGCCCTAGGCGCGCCGCTCGAGGTCCAACACGATCTTTCTACCGCGCTGGTCCCAGCCAAGCTTGCCAACACCGACCTCGCGGCGCTGGATAAAACGTCGCTGCAGGGACCCGGCCCGCGGGAGGCGCTGCTCGCATCCGAAGCCGCCGACGCGCAGACATCCGCCGCACGTTCCGCATTGTTGCCGAAGATCTCGGTGCACGGGGTGTTCGAAGCCGACCGCCAGACTTTCGTAACGCGCGGCGGAGCGAACTGGCTGTTTGGAGCTTCGCTCGACTGGAACCTGTTCGACGGCTTCGCCGGCCAAGCGCGGCGCAACGAAGCGGCGCACCTGGCTGCGGCGGCACGGGCGCAGCAGAAGCGCGCCGAATCGGCCACGCGTCTCGAGGTTCGCAAGGCCTATGCCAACTGGAAGGGCGCCGAAGAGCAAATCGGTGTGGCGGCAGCGGCCGTGTCGCAGGCCGAAGAGAGCCTGCGGATCACTCGCAACCGCTATGAATCGGGGCTCACCACCATCACCGAATTGTTGCGCAACGAAACCGCAACACTCGAAACCAAGACCCGCCATCTGGAAGCCATCTACCAGCAGCGCGTGGCTGCCACGCAGCTCGAACTGGCGGCGGGAACCCTTACAGGAGACTCCGATGCGCTTAAGTAAACCGCTAACCGCGGTGGCATTCATTTCTATCGGTCTAACTGCGTGCCGGGAAGCTCCGCGGCGCGCCGAGGCGTCGGTGCGCGCTCAGACGGTTGAAGTGCCGGTGGTCGCCGTGGCCTCGGTCGAGTTGCCATCGGTGTACGAAGCCGTGGGGACGGTGCGGGCGCGGACCTCGGCCGTCATGGCGAGCCAAATCATGGGCTCCGTGCGGGAAGTGAAAGTTCACACCGGGGATTCGGTGTCGCCGGGCCAGCTCCTGGTAACCATAGATTCGCGCGATCTGGACGTCGCGGTGCGAGAGAGACAGGCGGCGCGGGAAGAAGCCGTCAGCGCGCGTGGAGAAGTTGAACACGCCGTGGCGGCGGCGCAAGCCAACCTGGATTTGGCCAAGGTCACGTTTCGCCGCATGCAGGAGCTGTACGACAAGAAATCGATTTCCGATCAGGAATACGACGAGGCCAATGCCAGGCTGAAGGCCGCGCAGGCCGGCTACGACATGGCCGTCGCCAAGCGCGCGCAAGTGGCGGCCAAGATCCAGCAAGCCACCGAAGCGGTTTCCTCAGCCGAAGTGATGCGAGGCTATGCGGAGATTCGCGCTCCCTTCGCGGGCATCGTGACGGAAAAACCGGTGGAGCCGGGCGCGATGGCCATCCCAGGGACTCCGTTGCTCACGGTGGAGCAATCCGGCGCGCTGCGGCTTGAGGTGCCGGTGGAAGAAAGTTTCTTGGCTTCGGTTCGCGCCGGCCAAGCGGTGACTGTGACGCTCGATTCGCTCGACCGCACGCTGGAGGCGCGTGTTTCAGAGCTCGGCCCACTGGTGGATCCGGCTTCGCGCGCGTTTCTCGTGAAGATCGACTTACCCAATGTGCCGCAGCTGCGCTCGGGCATGTTCGGCCGTGCGAAATTCTCGCGTGGCGCGCGCCCGGCGCTGGTAGTTCCCATCGCGGCGGTGTCCGAGCAGGGCCAACTTCAGTCCGTCATCGTCGTGGAGGAGGGAAGCGCGCATACTCGTCTGGTCACCCTGGGTCAAAAACGAGGCGACGTGGTGGAAATTCTCTCCGGCCTGAACGCGGGTGAGCGCGTGGTCTCGCCGCGCTCCATGACCCTGGCCGATGGCGCGCGCGTGGAGGCCAGGCCGTGAGTGGAGACTTAGGGATAGCGGGCAAGATCGCCCGCGCCTGGATCAACTCCAAACTGACGCCGCTGTTTCTGGGCGCGTCGTTGCTCATCGGGCTGTTCGCCATCTGGCGGCTGCCGCGCGAAGAAGAGCCGCAGATCATCGTGCCCATGATCGACGTAATGGTCGCAATGCCGGGTTCGTCGGCGCGCGAGGTGGAAGAGCGCGTCACCAAGCCCATGGAGAAGCTGCTGTGGGAAATTCCAGGCGTCGAGTATATTTACTCCACCTCCAGCCCCGGCCAGGCGCTCGCGATCGTGCGGTTCCGCGTGGGTGAGGACGAAGAGAAGAGCATCGTCCGGCTGAATCAGAAGATGCTGGCGAATTACGATCTGATTCCGCCCGGCGCCTCGCCGCCGCTGATCAAGCCGCGATCCATCGACGACGTGCCTATCCTCGCGCTGACTTTTTCAAGCGATCGTTACGGCGGACTTGAGCTGCGCCGCCTGGCCGCACAGGTGGACGACACGGTGAAGCAGGTGAACAACGTGTCAGCCGTGGCGATCATCGGCGGGCAGCGGCGCGAAATCGCAGTCACGCTGGACGAAGCCCGGCTGGCGGCGTATTCGATGTCGCCGCTCCAGGTGTTTCAGGCGCTCTCGGCTTCGAACCGCCGTCTTTCCTCAGGCCAATTCGCATCCAGCAATCGCGAGTTCCTGGTGGAGACCGGCGAATTCCTGCGCTGCGCCGATGACGTCGGCAATGTCGTGGCCGGCGTGGCCAATGGTAAGCCTGTGTTTGTACGTGACGTCGCCACGGTCACGGACGCAGGCGAAGAACCCACGCAGTACGTCCAGTTCGCGGCGGCGAATCCAGCGGGGGCGTCGTTCCAGCCCGCGGTGACGCTGGCTATATCCAAGCGCAAGGGCGCCAATGCCATCGATGTCGCGCGCGACGTGCTGAGCCGCGTGGATGGCCTTAAGGGTAGTCTAATTCCTTCCGACGTCAAGGTCTCGATCACGCGCAACTACGGTGAGACGGCGGCCGAAAAATCGAACGAACTGCTGTGGCACATGGGCATCGCGGTGGTGTCGGTGAGCCTGCTGATCGCGCTGGTGCTCGGCTTCCGGGAATCGCTGATTGTGTTCGTCGCTATTCCGATGACGCTGGCGCTTACGCTATCGGTCTTCTATTTTTACGGCTTCACGCTGAATCGCATCACGCTGTTCGCGCTGATCTTTTCCATCGGCATTCTAGTGGACGACGCGATTGTCGTAGTAGAAAACATCGCGCGGCATCGCTGCCTGCCGGATAATCAGTGCCGGTCCCTTAGCGAAGTGGCCGTGGAGGCGGTGAACGAGGTCGGCAATCCAACCATCCTCGCGACCCTCACGGTGATCGCGGCGATCCTCCCCATGGCGTTCGTCGGCGGGCTGATGGGGCCCTATATGCGGCCCATCCCTATCGGCGCGTCGTCGGCGATGGTGTTTTCGCTGATGGTCGCGTTCATGGTGACGCCCTGGGCGGCGATCCGAATCTTGAAGCCAATCAGGGAAGGTGAAAACGAACATGTTCGCGAGGACCGCCTGACGCGCCTGTATCGCTGGGTGATGGGCGGGCTGCTCCACCAGCCGCTGCTGCGCTGGGGATTTCTTTCGGGCGTTGTGGTTCTGCTGCTTGGTTCGATGGCGCTGGTGTACATCGGCTTCGTCAAAGTAAAGATGCTGCCATTCGACAACAAGAGCGAGTTCCAGGTGATCGTCGACATGCCGAACGGCACCACGCTCGAAGAGACCGCGCGTGTCACGAAATTGCTGGCCGAGCAGACGCTGCGGCAGCCCGAGGTCGTGAATTTGCAAACCTACGTGGGCACTGCCTCGCCCTACAACTTCAACGGTCTGGTGCGCCATTACTACCTGCGCTCAGGCTCGAACATCGCCGATATCCAGGTCAACCTGCAATCCAAAGCCGAGCGCAACCGCCAAAGCCACGAGATCGCGAAGATGGTGCGGACCGCCTTGCAGCCGATCGCGGACCGCAACGGCGCCCGCATTAAAGTGGCCGAAGTGCCGCCCGGCCCGCCGGTGCTGGAAACGCTCGTCGCTGAAGTTTACGGCCCGAACCAATCCGAGCGCGTCGCGGTCGCACGGCAGGTCCGCGATCTGTTTCGCAAAACCGATGGCGTGGTGGATACCGACTGGTATGTCGAAGACGACCACCCGAAAATCCAACTGCTCGTGGACGAAGAGAAGGCCGCGCTGCACGGCATCAACGAAGATCAAGTGGCGCGCGCGCTGCGGGTCGCGTCGGCGGGAGAATCGGCGGGATTGCTGCACGTCGATTCGGAAAAGGAAGACATCCCCATCCTGGTCCGGCTGAACCGGCCCGAGCGCTCGTCCGTCGATCAGCTGGAAAACCTGAAGATCGCGGATCGCTCAGGCGCTTTGGTACCGCTGCGCGAGTTGGTGAGCGCCCGCACCGTGACTGAAGACAAGAGCATCTATCACAAGAACCTGATGCCGGTGACCTATGTCATCGGCGACGTCGCGGGCGCGATGGAAAGCCCGGTGTACGCGATCCTGAAGCTCGGTCCGGAAATTTCGAAAATCGCGATCCCGCAAGGCTACGAAATCGAGCAATACACCGCGCACCAGCCCACCGACGCGTCGCGCTACGCCATGAAGTGGGACGGCGAGTGGCACATCACCTACGAAGTGTTCCGCGATCTGGGCCTGGCGTTCGGCGCGGTGCTGATCCTGATCTACATTCTAGTGGTCGGCTGGTTCCGCTCGTTCCTGACGCCGCTGGTTATCATGGCGGCGATCCCGTTTTCACTCGTCGGCATCCTGCCCGCGCACGGCCTGCTGCATGCGTTCTTCACCGCGACTTCGATGATCGGCTTCATCGCGGGCGCCGGCATCGTGGTGCGAAATTCGATCATCCTGGTCGACTTTATCCAGCTTCGACTTAGGGAAGGCATACCGCTCGACCAAGCCGTCATCGATGCCGGTGCCGTTCGGTTCCGGCCCATGATGCTGACCGCGGCGGCGGTGGTGGTCGGCTCGTCGGTGATCCTGTTCGACCCGATTTTCCAAGGCTTGGCCATCGCGCTGATGGCGGGCGAAATCGCTTCGCTGCTGCTGTCGCGCATGACCGTGCCGGTATTGTTCTTCGTCGCCAATCAAAGGAGTAGAATCTCATGACAATGGATCGCTATCTGCGGCTGATGGCCGGATTTTTCGTGCTGCTCAGCCTGGCGCTGGGCTACTGGGTGAGCCCCTATTGGTTTCTGTTTACCGCGTTCGTCGGCTTGAACCTGTTTCAATCCGCGTTCACGAATTGGTGCCCGGCGATGTGGCTGTTCAGGAAGCTGCATGTGCCGGAGTGCGAGCACGAGGTGAAGCATCATATTCCGATCGCGTCGCACTAAGCTGACGTGCTCTCAGTCGCTACCATGGATCTATGGGCCCGTTCGCCTATCGATCCTGGGTGGAGATTTCGCTCAAGCAGATTGCCGACAACTTCAACGCGGTCCGCTCGGTGGTGGGGCCGCACGTTGAAGTGATGCCGGTGGTGAAGGCCGATGCCTACCGGCACGGCGCGGTAGAAGTCTCGCGCACGCTCATGCGGGCCGGCGCGCGCTGGCTGGCGGTCAGCAACGTCGAAGAGGGCGCCATCCTGCGCGACCGCGGCATCACCGCGCGAATCCTGGTGATGGCCGACTTTCTTCCGGCCGAGCGCGCCGGGCTTTTCGACTACAACCTCACTCCGGTGATTCATTCGCTCGACGATGTCGCCGAATGGGATCGGTTGTGCGCCGCCCGCGGCGTCAGCGCGTCGTATCATCTCAAGATCGATAGCGGCATGGGGCGCTTGGGAACACGCGCTCCCGCCACTGAGATTCTGGACGCCATCTCGTCCGCCCGGCACGCCAAGCTCGAAGGCCTCATGACGCACCTCGCCTCAGCCGCCAACTACGCGAGCTCCCAGACTGAAGAACAGATCAGCCTCTTTAGCCGCATCTGCTGCGACCTGGCGGAGGCGGGCGTCAATCCGCCATTCTTGCATCTGTCCAGCACCACGCCGGTGGCCTATGGGCGCAGCGAAGCCTGGCAGCGCATGGTGCGGCCTGGACATGCCATCTACGGATATGTCTCGCCGGTCGCCAAGGGAACCGCGCCAGCCAGGCTGCTCGAAGTTCGCCCGGCGTTGACGTGGAAAGCCGCGGTGCTCGCGGTGAAGGATCTGCCGGCGGGGGCGCTGGTCGGATACGGAGGCATGTTTCGTGCAGCGCAGCCCACGCGCATCGCCATCCTCGCCGCCGGTTACGCCGATGGCATTCCACACCGCCTTTCCGATAAAGGCCGCGTTATCGCCAAAGGACATTTCGCTCCCATCATCGGCGCGGTCTCCATGGATGTCGCCACCATCAACGTCACGCATTG
This sequence comes from Bryobacteraceae bacterium, assembly GCA_035501355.1. Classification (GTDB taxonomy): domain Bacteria; phylum Acidobacteriota; class Terriglobia; order Bryobacterales; family Bryobacteraceae; genus Palsa-89. Next base: position 27,164 of record DATJWJ010000119.1, read on the forward strand.
CCCGCCGCTGCAGGTGGGCGACGCCGTCACGCTGCTGGGGTCGGAAAACGGCTTGTCCATCGACGCGCAGCAAATCGCGCGCGTTGCCGGGACCATATCCTACAGCGTGCTGTGCGGGATCCACGCGCGAGTGAAACGCATCTATCTGGAGTCCACGCTGTGAGGCAAGCCTAATGAGATTGGTCATTGAAGAGGTGCGCAACGCGTTCCGCATGCTCGTCAAGACACCCGCGTTCACCGTGATCGCGATCGTCACGCTGGCGCTCGGCATTGGCGCCAATACGGCCATCTTCACCGTGGCAAACACCGTCCTGCTGCGCCCGCTGCCGTTCTCGCACCCCGAGGGTCTGCTCATGGTCTCGGTCGCATCCGCGAGCCAGCGTTCCGACCAGAGGCCGATGTCGTGGCTGCGCTTCACCACCCTTCGCGATCAGAACAGCTCGTTCTCCGGCATCGCGGCGTTCGTGAACGAGACCTTCAATCTCAGCGGCCGCGGCGATCCGGTACAGGTGGCCTCCGCGCGCGTGAGCGGCGATTTCTTCGACGTGCTGGGTGTGCGGCCGACGCTTGGGCGCGGCTTCGTGCCCAACGAGGATCAGCCCGGTGGCGCCAATGTGGTGCTGGTCAGCCACTCGTTCTGGATGCGCACTCTGGCGGGAGCCCGCGACGTGATCGGCCAACACCTGGCGCTCGATTCCCGCGACTACACCATCATTGGCGTCCTGCCGCCCTCATTTCAGTTCGCACCGCTGGGCCGCACGGTCGACCTTTGGGCGCCGCGCGTTTTTGAATTCAATCTTGTCACGCCGCAGCAGGTGCAGGGTGGAACCGGCTTCCTCACCGCGGTTGCGCGCTTACGGCCCGGCGTTACCAACGAGCGGGCGCAAGCGGAGATGGAGGTTCTGAACCGGCGCTATCAACAAACCTATCCCGGCCGTCCCGACGCAGATCCGCGGCTGACAATCGACGTCCGGGACTTGAAGGAGCAAATCGTCGCCAACATCCGGCCGGAGCTTTTGCTGCTTTCTGGTGCAGTGGCGCTGTTGCTTTTAATCGCTTGCGCCAACGTGGCCAGCCTGATGCTGTCGCGCGCGCTGGCGCGGAGAAAAGAGATCGCCGTTCGCGCCGCGATGGGGGCTGGGCGCGGCGCCATCATCCGCGGCTTGTTGGTGGAAAGCTCGCTGCTCGGACTGCTAGGCGGGGCCGCCGGCACACTGCTGGCAGCTTGGTGCACTGCTATTCTGGCCGGCTTTGGGGATGACCAAGCCGGTCCGATCGGCGAGTTACACCTAGACTTCGGCGTGCTGGTCTTCACGGCGGCCATCTCGCTTGCAAGCGGGCTGCTATTCGGACTGGTTCCAGCGCTGCTCGTCTCGCGCCCGGACTTGAACGAAGTACTGCGTGACGAAGGGCGCGGCGCCACCGCCACGCGCAGCCGCAGCCGTGTGCGAAGCCTGCTGGTAGTAGGACAAGTGGCGCTATCGCTGGTTCTCCTGATTGCATCCGGTTTGCTGGTCCGCAGTTTTATTCGCCTGGAGACGGCCAGTCCGGGCTTCGATCCCAAGGGCGTTCTCACCATGCAAATCGAACTCCCTCCCACGCGGTATGGCCGGTCCGAGCAAATGATAGCCTTTTATGAAGACGCCATCCGGCGGGTAGGTGCGCTGCCCGGGGTAGAAGCCGCCGCGATTTCTTCCGCGCTGCCGGTGAATCCCATGCGCTTCTCGCCGGTGCTTTTTGAAGGCCAGCCGGAACTGCCGCTGGCGCAGCGGCCGCTAGTCAGCATTCAAGCCATCAGTCCCGATTACGGCAGAGTTTTGCGCGTGCCGCTTCTTCGCGGGCGGGAATTCACAGATCACGATAACGCCCAGGCGCCGCACGTGGTGATGGTCAATGAAACGCTGGCTCGGCGCTTCTGGCCGAATCAGAATCCGATCGGTAAGAAGGTCTGGGCAGGCCGCCAGCCTGCCGCGGAGGTGGTCGGCGTTCTGGGAGACGTGAAGAACGTGAGCCTGGCGGCGGATCCGAATCCGGAAGTCTTCCTGCCGTTTCCGCAGTTGCCATGGGCACATTTGAATCTGAGCCTGCGCGCCGTGGGCGATCCTTCCAGCCTGCTTCGCGCGGTGCGGGCAGCGATCGCGCAAATCGACAACGATCAGCCCGTCACTCGCGTGCAAACGCTGGAAGAAGTTCTGACGGCATCGGCCACCGGCCGCCGCTTCACCATGCTGCTGCTGGGTTCGTTCTCCGCGATAGCCATGCTCCTGGCGCTGGTTGGCATCTACGGCGTGGTTGCGTACTCGGTGACGCAACGCAGCGTTGAACTGGGAATCCGGATCGCACTCGGCGCCACGCGCGGCGACATTTTGAGACTCGTGCTGGGCCAAGGTACGCGACTCGTTTTGTTGGGGCTAGCAATCGGCGCGGCTGGTTCGCTAATTTTGACGCGTTTGTTATCCGGCATGCTCTATGGGATCAGCGCCGCCGATCCGCTCACGTTTGTTCTCAGTGCGGCGTTATTCGCCGCCGCTGCATTGGCGGCCAGCTACCTCCCGGCCCGCCGCGCCACCAGGATCGATCCGGTGGAGGCCCTGCGGTAGAGCTCCATCAAACCGGCGGCACTGGTTTTCGCAACCACAAGTAGCAGTGATTGCCAAGCTGCCCGGAGCGGGACGAGCGGAAAAAGAGCAGATCCAGATATCGCAGCGGAAAGAGCACCCAGCCCAGCGCAATGTGGACGAAAGCTCTCCACGCCCGCCAGGGCAGCCAGAGTTTCACATATTCCAACCAGAAGATCAGCATGGTTGCGGTCGGCCCGGTTCTCCAGCCCTCACTCACGATGTCCAGACTGCCGCCGGCTAATTGCTTGAGACCATCCAGCGTGTAACGGCGGTAGTCGCACGGGTACTCGTGAAACGGGTGGCAAAAGGGCGTGACCAGATGCGCATATCCTCCGGGTGCCAGGACGCGCGCGATCTCGCGCATCACTGACTCGGGACATTGCACGTGCTCCAACACCGCATCGCACTCTACGCGCTGGAATAGATTTGCAGGAAAGGGCAGGCACTCGGCGTCGGCCAGCACATCCACGCCGGGCGTCGCCGTCAAGTCGATATTCACGTATCCGGGAACGACGGCGCCCGCGCCTCCGATGTACAGGTTCCAGCGTCCCAGGGGATAATCCTTGGGTTCGCGCGGATTCATGAGCAGCGGCAGGGGCGGCTCCAAGAACCGGTACAGTGCGCTGGTCCAGTGGCGCGAGGCGCGGCGCTCGTAAACCTCGCGCATCCCTGTCGTACCCATACCTGACAGCTTACGGCACTGCGGCTGCGCGCAGGCAGGGCAGGCAATGGTAAGGTGGGCCTAAAGGAACAATTTTTGAATTACCGAGTTCTATGGGCGCTGGCTGTCAGCGCCGTAATCGCTCCGGGTGCTACCGCCCCAACCTCGCCCGCCGGCGCGACCATGGAGCAGCGTTTTGCCGCGGCCCGCAAGAATCCGCCGGAGCTGTACGCGTTCTTGCTCCGCATGCCAAAAGGAGGCGATCTCCACCTGCACTTGACCGGGGCGATCTATGCCGAGACTTATTTGCGCATCGCTGCCGAAGACGGGCTCTGCCTGGATTTGCGGACGCACGCCATTGTGGCTCCGTTGACGGCGGCGGGCAGCACGCATTGTGGAGACGGCGTGGAAGCTTCGCACGCGCAATCGGACAACGCCTTGGCCAACGCCATGATCGACAGCCTGTCCATGCGCAACTTCGTGCCCGGCCGGGAGTCGGGTCACGATCATTTCTTCGCTGCCTTCGCCAAGTTCGGACCGTTCCAGCCGCGGCATCGCGGCGAACTGCTGGCCGAAGTGGTTCGACGGGCCGCCGACCAGAATGAGTCGTACCTCGAAGTCATGACCCTTAACGGCGCGCCGGCCAACGCGCTGGGTACCCAGGCGGGATTCTTCGAGGATTTCGTGGCCGTTCGTGAGAAACTGATGGCCGCCGGACTGGAAAAAGTAGTGGAGGGCATGCGGGCCAACCTGGACGAGCTGGAGCACTCCCGGCGCACAGCGCTCGGTTGCGACGCGCAACCAGACTCGCCACCCTGCCGCGTGGTCGTCCGTTATCTCTACCAGGTATTGCGCGAGGCTCCCAAGGAACAGATCTTCGCGCAGGTGCTGGCCGGATTCATGCTGGCCTCGACGGATTCCCGCGTGGTGGGAATCAATTTCGTTCAGCCGGAAGACGGCCTGACGTCCATGCGCGACTACCATCTGCAAATGCGAATGGTTGACTACGCGCACGGCGTGTATCCCAAGGTTCATATCACGCTGCACGCCGGCGAGCTGGCGTCCGGACTGGTTCCCCCGGAGGGACTGCGGTTCCACATCCGCGATGCGGTGGAATTCGGGCACGCCGAGCGCATCGGCCACGGCGTGAGCGTGATGTACGAGACGCGCGCCGGGCAATTGCTCGATTTAATGCGGCAACGCCGCGTGCTGGTGGAGATTAATCTGTCGAGCAACGACCTGATCCTGGGAGTTCGCGGCAGGGAGCACCCGCTGCCGGTTTATCGAAAACACGGAGTGCCGGTCGCGTTATCGACCGACGACGAAGGCGTGTCTCGCAGTCATCTGACCGAGGAGTATCTGCGGGCCGCTTTGACTTACGATCTTAGCTATGCGGATCTCAAGGAAATGGCGCGCAACAGCCTGGAATATTCTTTCCTGCCTGGGTCCAGTTACTGGCGGGATGGCGTCTACAAGCTGCCCGTGAGTGTGTGCGCGGCGGCCCGCCAGTCCGAAGCCTGCCGGGATTTCTTGAAGCGCAGCGACAAGGCACGCCTGCAGGCCGACCTGGAAGACCGGTTCCGCGAATTTGAACAGTCGCCGACTTCTCGATGATTCGCGGCGCTCGACCCGGACAAGACACTGCGCCAGTGGTGCGACAGACGCGACTACCTCCGCTCAGAAAGCTGCCCGAGATCGTTTTCCTGCTAAGTTGTGCGGCTTGGTATTGGCGCCAGACGGTGTGGAACATCATTCCCACGCTGGGGGGTCCTTCGGATTTCCGGAAATACTACGACGCTGCGCGGCAGATTCTTGAAGGTCGCAGTCCGTTCGCGGCGGCCGGTTACATTTACCCTCCTTTGCTAGCGGAATTGTTGACGCCGCTCGCGCACCTCAACTACCTGGAGGCACGCTGGGTTTGGTTCCTGATATCGCAGGCCTGCCTGCTGGTGGCCGCATGGCTGATCTGGAGGGCTTTCGGCCGCGACTGGCTGATCGCCTGTTCGATCGCATTGATGTGGGCCGCCGGCGGAGCAACGGCTGAAGCTCTATGGCTTGGCCAGCTCAGCCCGCTGCTGGCATTGCTGCTGGCCACCGCTTACACGACCACCCAGCGGCGACAAGGCGTGTCGCTGGGTGCGGGCTTCGCGCTGAAATTCATCCCCGGTGTGCTGGCCGTCGGTCTGCTGCTGAACCGCTCACGGGCCGGCGTGACGGCCTTTCTTGTGAGCCTTTCGGTTCTGCTGGCACTGCCCTGGCTGTACGTGTCATGCTGCCTGAGCGGCCCTCGCACGCCCGTGGGAACCGACATGTGGATCGGCACGCCTGCCCCGCTGAGTTGGTCGCTGCCCTCGACGGTGTTGCGCATACTCGACCGGCCGGCGCATCCCGGCGAGTTGCCGCCGGATTGGAATGTGGTGGAACTGAGCGACCTCCGCTTGTCCGGCGATGAGCGGGCCGCCTCACTGGCGACTGCGGCCATCACCGTGATCGCAGGGGCGCTGCTGTTGTTTATCGCGGTCGGCGGGCGCCTGTCGACGACGCAGTTGCCTTGGGCCATGGCGGGGCTGCTGTCGTTAGGACTGGCGGCGTCTCCGGTATCGTGGACGCACTACCAGGCAATGCAATGCCCGGGTGTGGCAATGCTGTTGGCTCATGCTTTCCGGCAGCGCCGCTGGAACTTGTTGTTGGTCGGGCTGCTATGCGCGGCCGCGTTGCATCCACTGCCAGTAGCGGTGTTGGGAGCTTACTACCGGCAGCACAATACCTGGAACACTGTCCCACTCCCGGTGATGTACTTTTGGACGTCGATCGCGACGCTGGCTTCGCTGGTGCTTTTTGGTTTGTTTGTTGGTGAGGCCCGGCGAGCCTCGGATCGCCTGTCTGTTACACGTCCAGATTGCGGACGTCCAGCGCGTTCTCTTCAATGAACTTGCGGCGGTTCTCCACATCCTCGCCCATCAGCGTTGAGAAAATGTTCTCGGTCTCGGCCAGATCCTGCAACTCCACCCTGAGCAGCGTGCGAGTCTCGGCATTCATAGTAGTGGCCCACAACTGCTCGGCGTTCATCTCGCCCAGGCCCTTGTAGCGCTGGATGGACACCTCGCGCGTACCCTCGCTCTTGACATGTTCGAGCAATTCGCGCCAGCCGGGCTGCGATTCGCTCTTGCCTTCGCGCAGCACGGTGAAGGGCGGCTGATTGTATTTGGAAACGTGCCGGCCGATGGCGCGCATGCGGCGATACTCGGGCTGTTGCAGCAGGTCGACACCGATGGTGCGGGGGGCCTGCGTGGGATCTATGTACTCGATGTTCCAGGCCTCATGCTCTTCCTCGCGTTCCAGCTTGGCTTCCACCTTCGCCGCCTTCAAAGCCGCGGCCACCGGCTCCAGATTGGCCTTCTCATGGAAGTCCGATTTCGAATCCAGCCTGTAGTCGATGTTGGAGAGAACCTCGACCACGCGCGAGTCGCGCATGCGTCGCTCCATGCGCCGGAACATCTGCTGGTATTCATCCAGCGACATCAGGAAGCTGCGCAGCTCGGAGCCTTCCAGCTTCGTGCCTCCCTTGATTTCGACCGTCAGGTTCTCGGTGGCGCGGCGCAAAATCTCGCGCGTGAATTCCTTGTCGTCCTTGATGTATTGTTCGCTCTTGCCCTTCTTGATCCGATACAACGGAGGCTGCGCGACGAATACATTGCCACGCTTGATCAGCTCCTGCATGTGGCGGAAGAAGAACGTGAGCAGCAACGTGCGAATGTGCGAGCCGTCCACGTCGGCGTCGGTCATGATGATGATCTTGTTGTAGCGCAGCTTGGTGACATCGAAATCCGTGAGTCCAATGCCGGTGCCGATGGCCGTGATCATGGAGCGGATTTCCTCGTGGCCGAGCATCTTGTCGTAGCGCGCTTTTTCGACGTTGAGGATTTTGCCCTTGAGCGGCAGGATGGCCTGATAGCGGCGGTCGCGGCCGGATTTGGCGGTGCCGCCGGCCGATTCGCCCTCCACCAGGAACAGCTCGCAGCGTTCCGGATCCTTCTCCTGGCAGTCCGCCAGCTTGCCCGGCAAGCCGCCTGAATCGAGCGCTCCCTTGCGCCGCGTCAGGTCACGAGCCTTACGCGCTGCTTCCCTGGCGCGCGCGGCATCGATGGCTTTGCCGACGATCTTCTTCATCACCGCCGGGTTCTTGTCGAAGTATTCGCCCAGCTTTTCATTGATCAATTGGACCACATAGCCTTGAATATCGCTGTTCAGCTTGCCCTTGGTTTGGCCTTCGAACTGCGGCTGCGGCAGCTTTACGCTCACCACGGCGGTTAGGCCCTCGCGCACATCGTCGCCGCTCAAATTCTCCTTGACATCCTTGAACAAGCCGGCCTGCTGGCCGTAGAAATTGATGGTTCGAGTCAACGCGCTGCGAAATCCGCTCAGGTGCGAGCCACCATCCACGGTATTGATGTTGTTGGCGAAGCTGAAGACGTTCTCCGAGTAGCCATCGTTATATTGGAGCGCCACTTCCATGGAGAGCATTCCGCCGTTGGGCAACTCGCGCTCGCCTTCGAAATAGATGGGCTTATCGTGCAATACAGATTTGCCGCGATTCAGGTGCTTGATGAATTCGGCGATGCCGCCGCTGTAGTGAAACTCGTGCTGTTTGGCTGGCTCGGCGCGTTCGTCGGTGAGCGTGATAGTGAGGCCCTTGTTCAAGAACGCCAACTCGCGCAGGCGCTGCGCCAGCGTGTCGTAGTTGAACACCGTGACATCCATGATGGTGGCGTCGGGTTTGAACGTCACCTTTGTGCCGGTTTTCTTCCCGGCCTTTCCAGTTTGAGTGAGCGGCCCTTTAGGAACGCCCTTATGGTATTCCTGCTCCCAGGTGAAACCCTTTTGCCAGATTTCGAGCTGCAGCAATTCCGAAAGCGCATTTACCACGCTGACGCCAACACCGTGCAATCCGCCGGATACCTTATAGCTCTTGGTATCGAACTTCCCGCCGGCGTGCAGCTTAGTCATTACGACTTCAGCAGCCGAGACGCCTTCCTCATGCATATCCACCGGTATGCCGCGGCCGTTATCCACAACCGTGACCGAGTCGTCGATGTGAATGGTGACGTCGATCTTGTCGCAAAAGCCGCCCAGCGCCTCGTCCACGGAATTGTCGACCACTTCGTAGACCAGATGATGCAGCCCGGCTTCGGTAGTCGAGCCGATGTACATCGCCGGCCGCAACCGCACCGCTTCCAGACCTTCCAGTACCTTGATGCTACTGGAATCGTAAACTTCCACCGGAGTAATTTCTTTTGTCGCCATGTTTGTAAAACTCAACTCATCCTAGTCAACTGCACCACCTGTTCCACGGGCCGTATCAGATGCGCATCGGCATCACGACGTAACGGTATTTGTAATCGCCGTCCGCCGCCGGCCGCAGTTCACCCGCGCTATGAGGATCCTTGAAATAAAACGCGACCTTCTCGTCGCTGGTGGCGCGCAGGAAATCCATGAGATAGTTCGCATTGAAACCGATCTCGACGGAAGTGCCTTCATACTCGGCCGGCAGGGTCTCTTCGCTTTCGCCAGTCTCAGACAGCGACGAATGAATCTGCACCTCGCCGTCTTGTACGCGCAGGCGGATGGCCCGCGAACGCTCGTCGGAAAACTGTGACACGCGCTCCACCGACTTGCGCAGCTCTTCACGATCCAGAACCACCGAGTTAGGATGATCCTTGGGCAAGACCCTTTCAAAATCCGGGAAGTTGCCCGTCAGTTTGCGGCTGAGCAGCATGCGGTCGCCCAGTTGAAAGAAGAGATGGTTGTCATCGCCGGAGAACTCCAGCAGCGCCTCCGGGCTTGCATCTTGATCCAGTTTGAGGATCTCTCCCATTGCTTTTCGAGGCAGCAGCGCGCGGTAGGTCCCGGTGACGCCGGGTAAGTTGAGAGCGTGCTCCACCATTGCCAGCCGATGCGAGTCAGTGGCTACCATTACCAAGCCGGAGTTCTTGAGCAGCAGCAGAGAACCGTTGAGGGTGAAGCGCGACTCCTCCATCGAAATGGCGAAGATCGTCTTGGCGATCATGGATGCCAGAACGTGAACGGGAATCTGAGCCAGCACCTCCGGCATTTGAGGAAGCTCCGGAAAACTCTCGCGCGACATGCCCGCGATGCGTGTACGAGAACGGCCACACACCAGGCTGGCCCACTGGTTTTCCTGAAGCTTCACTTCTACATCCGCATCGGGCAGAAGCCGGACGTAATCCAACAGCCGCTTGGCTGGGATGGTTCCAGCGCCGGGTTTCTTCACTCGAGCCGGACAGGAAGACCGAATTCCTAGCTCCAAGTCGGTGGCGGTCAAATGAATACGATCAGCGGCTGCCTCCACCAGAACATTGGAGAGAATGGGAATGGTAGTTTTCTTTTCCACCACGCCTTGCGAAAGGTTCAGTTCCCGAACCAGATCGGCCTTGCTGACTGTGAACTCCATCGTTTCCCCCGCTCTTGTCGGCGCTTCTCCCGATGCTGCCATTTAGCTATTACTCTCTTCCCTAAAATAGATACAGTTTAGAACCGTAGTAGTAGGATCTGTTGAAATGTTGATTTCTCTCTAAATTATACAAAATCCAGAAACTTCCTGCCACTGAAACCTGTGGATTCCAGGTACGCGAAAGGCTGAAAAATCGGTCCAACCGGACCTGTCCACAAGACCCACAGGACCACTTCGACAGCTGCTGTGGAAAACGTCCAAAACACCTAATGAATCGAGTCAACTAGCCTGTGGAGGAGGTTGTTCAAATCTTGATCCCGATGGCGAAGCTTATCGATTTTCTGGATGGAATGCAGCACGGTGGTATGATGCTTGCTGCCAAACCAGCGGCCGATTTCGGGTAGGGAGGCGGGTGTCAGCTCCTTGGCCAGGTACATCGCGATCTGGCGCGGGTACACGATTTTTTGCTCGTTCGTTTTCTGCTTGAGTTGAGATAGCTGCAGCGAGAACTTGTCCGCCACATTCTTGGCGATCGCTTCGATAGTGACGCGCTTTTCCTGTCCCGGCGTCAGATGCTTGAGTAATTGCTGAGCCATGGCCAGCGTGATCGGCGTGCCGCTTACATTGGAATAAGCAATCAGTTTCACCAGCGCGCCTTCCAGTTCCCGGACGTTGGACTTGGTCTTAGTGGCGATGAAGATGCGCACTTCTTCCGGCAGCATTACACCGTCCATCTCCGCCTTCTTGTCGAGAATGGCCATTTTTGTTTCGAGATCCGGCGGCAGCACATCCACCATCAAGCCCCATTCGAAGCGCGAGCGGAGGCGCTCTACCAAGCCAGACAGACTTTTGGGCGGCGAGTCGCTCGAAATCACGATTTGCTTCTGGTGCTCGAACAATTCGTTGAAAGTGTGAAAGAACTCTTCCTGCGTTCCGTCCTTGCCTTCCAGGATCTGGATGTCGTCGATCAAGAGCACGTCCGCGGAACGGTAGTGGCGGTGGAAAAGCTGCATCCGGTCGCTTTTGATGCAAGTGACCATCTCGTTCATGAAACGCTCGCTGGAGGTGTAAATAATTTTCATGCTGGCGTGATGGTCCACCAGCGAACGCCCGATGGCGTGCATGAGGTGGGTCTTGCCCATCCCCACGCCTCCGTAGATAAACAGCGGATTGTAGGAGCGGGCCGGGTTGGTTGCGACGGCATGGGCGGCGGCGTGCGCGAACTGATTGCACGAGCCCACCACGAAGTTATCGAAGGTGAACTTCGGGTTCAGGCTGACCGAAGGCTGAAACACCAACTCGCTCTTGTCGGCACCCTCGGGCTTTGTTTCGGCGGATTTGATTTCATACACCACCTGAGTCACGGGCAGTTTGAGTTCGCGAATGGCCGCGGCAATGTGCGTGGCGTACTCCTGCTCGATCCAATCCTTAGTCGCGCGGTCGGGCACGCCGACGTGCAATTGGCCGGCGCCGGCCCTGAGGAAAACAGTTTTGGACAACCAGTTCTGGTACGCCTCCGCGCTCATCGTGCCAGAAATCCGGCTCTTTATTTGCTCCCAAGTATTCATTCGATCGTCACAAGACGCAGCTTTTGCACAACTTTTCCACAGCATGTGGAAAACTAGCGATCAACCTTTCAGTTCTGATGGGCCCAACGATTCTGAAATGTCGTTAGAAGGGCATTTCGAATGGCTGGTTCCGTGTCACGGAAGAGAAAGTCTAGCACACTTCGCCAGGCCGGAATCTACTATTTCTTGGACTTCTATCGCCAATGTTTTCAGTGATTTACATAAAACAGTATTGATTGCAATTGTTAGGATCGGCTCAGGTTGCGGATTTGTTAATACCGCTAAACGCGTCGGGGGCGGAAAGTTGTAGTTTGACAGCCAGGTTGCGGCGCGGGAAAATGAAAGTCGAACTCGGGCGGGAGTAACTCAGCTGGTAGAGTGCAACCTTGCCAAGGTTGATGTCGCGGGTTCGAATCCCGTCTCCCGCTCCATCCCTCGGAACATCTAAGCGTTCCCCGCCGTAATTCCAGATTGGAGGCTCCTCCATGGTTGGTTTCCTGTTGTGGTGCATCTTGTTCCTACTGTGCTGGCCGCTGGCGTTGCTGGCGCTGGTTCTCTACCCGATTGTCTGGCTGTTGTTGCTGCCATTCCGGCTGATCGGAATTGCGGTGGGCGGGGTGCTGGAGCTGGTGGCCGCTATTATCACACTGCCGTTCCGCGTGCTGCGGCGCGTGTGAACCTTCTCTAGCAGCGCCGGCCGCGCTTACAATGAAACAATGGCTCGCTTTTCCGGCGTTGATTACTTCTTTATCGACTCTCTGCTGTCCGAACAGGAGCTGCTAGTCCGCCAGACCGCGCGGCAGTTTGTGGAGGATCGCGTTGTTCCCATCGTGCGCGACTGCTTTCGCGAGACGCGGTTCCCGCGCGAGCTGATCCCCGAAATGGGCCGCCTGGGGTTTCTGGGAGCGAATCTGGAAGGCTACGGCTGCGCGGGCATGAGCAACATCGAGTATGGGCTGGTGATGCAAGAGCTGGAGCGCGGCGACTCGGGGCTGCGCAGCTTCGCCTCGGTGCAAGGCGGGCTGGTGATGTATCCGCTGTTAACCTATGGTTCGGACGAACAGAAGGATCGCTGGCTTCCAAAACTGCGCGCGGGCGAGGCGATCGGCTGTTTCGGGCTCACGGAGCCCGGCTTCGGATCGAATCCGGCGGGCATGCAGACGCGGGCCCGTAAGGACGGCGATCACTGGATTCTGAACGGCGAGAAGACCTGGATCACCAATGGTTCGGCGGCGGATGTCGCCATTGTGTGGGCGCGGGCGGAGGAAGGCATCCGGGGGTTTGTGATTGAAAAGGGCACACCCGGATTCACGGCGTCCGATCTGCACGGCAAGATGTCGATGCGCGTTTCGATCACATCCAGCCTGGCGCTTTCCGATTGCCGCGTTCCGAATTCCGCGATGCTGCCCTGCGCCAAAGGGCTGAAAGCGCCGCTCAGTTGTCTCTCGCAGGCCCGCTTCGGAATCGGCTGGGGCGTGATTGGGGCCGCGATGGATTGTTATGAGACCGCGCGCCAGTACACGATCCTGCGCAAGCAGTTTGACGACAAGCCGATCGCGAGCCATCAGCTGGTGCAGGAGAAGCTGGCCGACATGATCACCGAGATCACCAAGGCGCAGTTACTGGCGATGCAAGCCGGGCGAGTCAAGGATCATGGCAAGCTGGAGCCGGCGCACATTTCGATGCTGAAGCGCAACAACGTGCGGATGGCACTCGAATGCGCGCGCTCGAGCCGGGATCTGCTGGGCGCCAACGGCATCATGGACGAATATCCGATTATGCGGCACATGTGCAACCTGGAGACGGTGAAGACCTACGAGGGGACGGATCATATCCACACCCTGGTGATCGGCGAGCGGGTGACGGGGGTTGCGGCGTACAAGTAGGCGGTGACTGAAAGCTCGTAACGAGACGCGCTGACGAGAGTCTAAACTACGATGCTGCGCCGCGCTCACTCGCTCGCCGCGACCATCGTCCTGACGCTGGCGCTCGGCATCGGGGCGACCACGGCGATTTTCAGCGTCGTCAACGCGGTCCTGCTGCGGCCACTGCCCTTCCGCGATCCTGCGCGGCTGATCGCAATCTGGGACCAGTATCAGGGTCAACCTAAGCTGGGTGTGTCGCCGGCCGAATACGAACAATGGAGCCGGCAAACCGATCTGTTCGACGGCATCGCTTTCTATCGTTACGTCGGCAATGGCCGGGACATGAATCTGAGTGGGGGCGCCGAACCGGTGCGCGTCCATACTACGTGGGCCGGCGCGAGTCTATTTCCGCTGCTGGGTGTTCAGCCCGCAGCGGGGCGATTTTTTAGCGGCGCGGAAGCTTCCTCGCCGGTCGCGTTGCTGAGTTATCGTTTGTGGCGGGATCAATTTGGCGGTGATCCGAAGATTATCGGCACGCCGATCCGGCTCAGCAGTCTGCCCGGCGCAGCGACGGAGGTGAATGCCCAGGCGTTCACGGTGGTGGGAGTGTTGCCGCCGGAGTTTCCGCTCGCCACTTGGGCCGATGTGTGGATGACGGAAGGCCAGGCCGGCGATGAAACCACGAATCCGGTGCGGCACGCGTTCGGCGTAATCGCGCGGTTGAAGCCGGGGGTGGAGATCCGGCAAGTCTCGGCGCGCTTGGAATCCATCGGCCAGCGCCTCGAGCGCGAGCGTCCTTCCACCAGCAAGGGGTTCAGTTTCGCTGTTACCGATTTGCAAAAAGACCTCGCGGGGAACCTGCGGCCGGCCCTGCTGGTATTGCTGGGGGCGGTGACGCTGGTTCTATTGATCGCTTGCGTGAATGTCGCCAACCTGCTGCTGGCTCGTTCCACTGCACGCAGGCATGAGATGGCCATTCGGATCGCGCTGGGCGCAAGCCGCTGGCGTATTGTGCGGGAGTCGCTGAGCGAAAGCCTGGCACTCGCGCTGGCGGGCGGCGCCGCGGGTTTGGCAATCGCGTATGTGGGACTGAAAGCCTTGCTGCGGCTAGCCCCGGCCGTCTCGGTCGATCCCGCATCGGTTCAACTCGATCTGACCACGCTCGGTTTCTTATTCGCCGCGTCGGTTGTCACCGGCCTGGTGTTCGGAATCGCACCGGCGCTCGAGGCTGCGCGGCAGGATCCGAACATGGGCCTGCGCGAGAGTGGCCGCGCCGTGACCCGTGGATCGAGCGCCGGACGCAGCGCGTTGGTTGTGGCCGAATTCGCGCTGGCATTCTCGCTTTTGCTGGGCGCGGGCCTGTTTTTGAGAAGCTTTGCCCGCCTGCTGCACGTCGATCCTGGATTTGAACCGTCCAAAGTGCTCAGCTTGCGTTTCACACTTTCAGCGCAGTCGTACTCGGATGATCAAAAGCTGCGTACGTTTTTCGACCGCCTGGAATCGCGGCTGACGTCGGTCGGCGGTGTGAAGGCGGTTGCTCTGGCCAACGCGCTGCCGCTCGGATCCACCCGCGGCAACACCATCCGGTTTGCCGTACCGGGTTCCGCGGCGATGCGCGGCGACATTCTTCCGATGGCGCAGAACTGCTTGGTGACACCGGATTATTTCCGCGCGCTCGGCATCCCGTTAGTCGCGGGACGCGTCTACGAAGCGCGCGATATCGGCCAGCCATACGTCATCATCAATGAAAGGATGGCTCGGACATTTTGGCCAGGCGAGAGCGCAGTCGGCAAACGATTCATCACTGGGCCGTGGGGGCCGAATCCGACTTGGTCGACCGTTATCGGCGTGGTGGGGGATGTGAAGCAATTCGGTCTCGATTCCGAGCCTACCAACGACTTCTATACTCTCTGGTACGGCGGCACTTACCTGCTGGTCCGGACGTCGTCCGATCCGCTCGTGATTGCGCCCGCAGTGCGGCGCCAGATCCAGGCACTCGATCCAACCGCGCCGGTCTCGGACCTCGCGAGCATGCAACAAATCGTGGATGCATCCTCGGGCTCGCGCCGCTTCACCACCACCTTGCTCTCAATCTTTGCCGCTCTGGCGCTGGTGTTGGCGCTGATTGGAATTTATGGCGTCATGTCGTGGTCGGTCGCGCAGCGCAGGCAGGAGATCGGAGTGCGTATGGCGGTAGGCGCGGACGCGCGCGGCATTTTCCGGTTGATCCTGGGCGGGGGTTTGAGACTTAGCTTGATAGGGCTGGCCATCGGCCTGGCCGGGACGCTGGCGTTCTCGCGCGTGCTGGCGAGTCTGCTGTTCGAGATCAGCCCGCACGATCCGTGGATCTTGGGCGCGGTCTCGCTGGCGATGCTGATGGTGACGGGCGCTGCCTGTTACCTACCGGCGCGGCGCGCCACCGAAGTGGATCCGCTCGAAGCATTGCGCGCGGAATAACTGCCGGCCAGCGCGATCTGCTGCTCGGTCCTGCGGATGAGCCGGGGCCAAACGGAATCCGGATCGGAATGGAAGACCACCGCGGCATCGGCGGACATGATGTGCCAGGCGCCCAGGTCAACCTCATGCTCCAGTTGGCCCGCGCCCCAGCCGGCATATCCGACAAACACGTGAAACGAATTCGATTGCGGGTCAGCGGCGAGCGTCTTCTGCAATTGCTCCTTGCTATTGACCAGGTAAACGTCGCCGAAAACAAGCTTGGCGTCGCCGGGCTTGCTGGCCGATTTGAGCAGCGCGAGAACGTTAGTCAACTCGACCGGGCCGCCGACGTAGATCGGATCGGTGCGGCCTTTGGCCTCTTTGAGGTCGCCCAGCAAGCGCGACATCGGCATATCGGTGCGGCGATTGACGATCAGGCCCATGGCGCCCTTTTCGGCGTCGTAATCGATCAGCAGGATCACGGCGTGGGCGAAGTTCGGATCGCCGAGCTCGCGCGCGGCCACCAGAAATTTGCCGGGCGCAAGGTCATCCTGGGCTTTGGCCGGAGCCAATGCGAGCAGGAGCAACGCGGCTGACCATCGCCACGCCATACTTTATTTTAGATCCGGATGGGGAGGTCCGGCGTTGCGCTAGAGACGACTATTGGCGCTCGATCACAGTGGCGTTGGCCATGCCGCCGCCCTCGCACATGGTTTGAAGTCCGTAGCGGCCGCCCGAGCGCTGCAATTCGTGCACCAGCGTGGTCATCAAACGCGCGCCGCTCGCACCCAGTGGATGGCCCAACGCCACCGCGCCGCCGTTCACGTTCAGCTTGGCGGGATCGGCGCCTAGCTCGCGCTGCCACGCCAAGGGAACGCTGGCGAACGCTTCGTTCACTTCAAACAGGTCAATATCGCCGAGCGCAAGACCGGCGCGGTCCAGAACTTTGCGCGTAGCCGGGATCGGCGCCGACAGCATAATGACCGGGTCTTCGGCGGCCAGTGCGAAGGCTACGAACCGGGCCAGCGGCCGCAGGTTTAACTTTTCGGCCGTCGCGCGTTCCATGATCAACAACGCGGCCGCGCCGTCGCTGATTTGGGATGAATTGGCGGCCGTGATCACGCCGTCCGGTTTGAACGCGGGCTTGAGCGTCGCCATTTTTTCGAGGCTGGCGTTAGCGCGGAAGCCTTCGTCGCGTGTCATGTGCGCCGGGCCGTTTTCGGTTTCGATCGGGACCGGGGCAATCTCGTTGCAGAAGCGGCCTTCTTCAGTCGCGCGGGCAGCTTGTCGATGGCTCTCCAGGCTGAAAATGTCCAGCTCTTCGCGCGTGATCTTCCAGCGCTCAGCCATCATCTCCGCGCCGATGCCCTGGTTGAAGACAACGTTGTTATAGCGCCGCGCGACGGACGGGCCGAACGGCTTGCCCGGCCCATTGGCGCCATTGGAACCCATGGGCACGCGCGTCATGCACTCCACGCCGCATGCGATCGCGATGTCGTAGCTACCTGCCAGCACGCCCTGCGCGGCGAAGTGTGCCGCTTGCTGGCTGGAGCCGCACTGGCGGTCTACAGTAGTTCCCGGGACAGATTCGGGAAAGCCCGCGGCCAGCACGGCATTGCGCGCCACGTTGTAAGCTTGCTCGCCCACCTGGCCGACGCAACCCGCGATCACGTCGTCGATAAGGGCCGGATCCAGCTTGTTTCGCTGGGCCACAGCCTTGAGCGTATGAGCCAGCAGATCCACAGGGTGCCAGCCTTTGAGAGCACCGTCCCGGCGGCCGACGGGGGTACGAACTGCATCTACAATGACAGCTTCGCGCATGACCGGATGGTAGCGTTGCGGGTGTTGGCGAGTCAATCAGACAGGAGCCTGGCCGCCCACTCGTCTCCGATCAGTCGCGATGACGCTTGATTCGATCATAAAATTCGCTCCCGGTTATCTTTATGACGCGTTCAAGCGCTTTTCGTGCGGCTTCAGCAGCAACGTCGAGGTACTCCGAGAAGGCGAAAACCCGGACTTGGTACTTGAAATGGGTGTATGCTTCGGTCCACTCGCCGACAGGAAAGACCTTCGTGAGCGCTATTCCCCTGACGTCCTTGTGGCCACCGATGACGAGGTCTTGCACGTCTTCGATCTTAGGGAGCTTCGGTACGTCGAACCAGACGCCCGCGGTCAGGAGAGCCTGTTCCCAATCCAGCTGGGAGAGCCTGTGGTCCAAGGTCTTGAGTTCCTCACCAATAAACTGCTCCACCTTACGGACCAACTGATCTCTCTTGTTGCGTTCCTGTAGGTCTGTCAGGAAGCTCCGCAGAAGCACGCTTTCCGCATGTGATGCGTCGGCACCGCCTATACCGTAAACCTCCCGCGGCAACAGCCGATTGACAATACGGTAAGAGCAGTTGCTGACGATCTCATCATTCAGGCTACTGTCCAGCGTCGAATGGAGGGAGGAGTCACTCGCGATTAGGAAGCGTTCGAGGATATACCAATCCGTCTCCCCGCGTTCACGCCACAATCGGACGCTTCTAGTAAGCATTCTTTCGAGCAGACCCTCCGCAGCCCTGACCTTCTGATGGTGGTAAATATAGCTGAAGAGCATCAGCTTGCAAAGCACGATCTGCTCGATTGTGTTCATTGCTTCACGAGG
>DATJWJ010000120.1:0-3576 GCA_035501355.1 Bryobacteraceae bacterium
ATTTCACTTCGATGAAGCCTTCTTGGAGGCCGACGTGCTCGTCCAGCCGCGTCGTGCCTTTGCGCACGTCGAAGTTGACGATGCCATTTTCCTGAACATTCAAGTAATTGATGTTGAGCTCGGGCGTAAATTTGATTTGCCAGTCGATGGGCTTGAAGGACGTGTCGCCGTGAAACAGCGTCACCGAGAACGCCAGATTCTCCGTCATGAAAAATTGGCCGAATCTGCCGAAGAATTGTTCGCTGCCCGCGCTGGCCGATCCGAGCCCGCTCGGCACCGGGAGGCGCCGCCCATCGACGAACGTATCGCTGCTGAGTGAAATATTGAGAAAGGTGCGGTTGCCGATGATCGGGTAGTCGCCCTTCAGCTTGCTGCGATTGAACGGATCGTACCAGTGGCCCTTCACGTAAGGCACTTCGCCGGTTGGATAACGATGATACTCGGTCGGGAACGGTAGATTCCAGCGATTCGGAATCACCTGGAAAATTTGATCGTCGGTCGGCAGCGGTGCGAGCGGACGCGGTTCGCCCGCGGTGGCCGGTGGCGGCTCCTCGGGCAAGGTGCGGTAGGGAGAAGAAGGCTCGGCCCGTGCGGGAACGGCCGACGGCTTTGGTCCCAGCTCAGGCTGGCGCGGCACCTCGCGCACGCCTTCACTCGAAACAGCGGGCTGCATGCTGAATTCCAGCGAGAACACATCGCCTGGTTTTAACTCGATCTCACCGCGCGCAAACGGCTGGAAACCCTCCCGCGCGGCTTTGATCTGGTATCGGCCAGGAGCGAGATTCAAGAACCGAAACGCTCCGTCGCCGCTGCTGGTGACATTGGTGCTTCGGCCGGTCGAAAGGTTCTGCAACGTCACAGCTACTCCCCCCAGACCAAGCGCCGTGTCGGCAGTGCGAACAATGCCTTGAAGCGCGGCGGTGGCTGGTGCACTTTGGCGCGGAATCCGTTGCGTCTGAGCGGGAAGACTCAGCGCCATCGGCAACCACACGAACATCCGCCACAATCCGCGTGCTCGATATAGCAGCAAGATCATTTGTACAACAGCTGGTTGGAAGAGGGCTACTGCTAGGGTTGCAGCCCCGGCGCCACGTAAGCGTAGAACAGCACCACCAGGCCGATGGCACACGCCAGGAACACGCTATGCTTCAGCGTGAAGCGGAAAAGTTTGGCCTCTTCTTCCGGCGCCATACCGGTGGCGGCCGCAGCCACGGCGATACTCGAAAGGCTGATCATTTTGCCCATCACACCGCCGCTGGAGTTGGCCGAGGCCATGAGAACGGGATTGAGGTTCAGACGAGTAGCAGTGATTACCTGCAAATTGCCGAACAGCGCATTCGCCGAAGTGTCCGATCCGGTAAGAAACACTCCCAGCCAGCCCAGGATCGCGCCGAAGAATGGAAACGACGCGCCGGTGGCTGCAAAGGCCAAACCCAGCGTTCCTGTCGCGCCGCAATAATTCATCAGATATGCCAAGCCGAGCACAGCCGCCAGCGTCAACATGGCGAATGCCAGCTGCCGC
Source organism: Bryobacteraceae bacterium (assembly GCA_035501355.1). Taxonomy (GTDB): domain Bacteria; phylum Acidobacteriota; class Terriglobia; order Bryobacterales; family Bryobacteraceae; genus Palsa-89. The sequence continues at coordinate 1,523 of DATJWJ010000120.1, forward strand.
ATGGTGTGTCCGAAGATTTTCAAGAATCGCAGCGGCGAGATCCGCAGCACGAAGGCCGAAAGAATGCAGGCGATCAAACAGGAGGTGCCCGCGGCTGACAACCAATTCAAGTTGAAAACAGCCGCATAAGGAGTAATCTTGCTGGTCACCGGAGGGACGCGAGCGATCTGGTTGTGCAGGCCCGGCCACTGGATCGCCTTACTGACGGAATTCAGAGGACCCTGCATCGGTTTCCAGCCCCAAAGCAAAACCACGGCCACTAGCAGCAGATAAGGACTCCAGGCCAACAGGATTTGCCCGCGCGAATAGCGAGGGGCTGAGGCGGAGGGCGGCGGCATCGCGATGGTGTGCTCGGCGCTATCCTTGGGCTTCCAAACCAGGAACAGGAGCACCAGCGCCAACATCGCTGACAGCGATGCGATGAGATCGGTGAGTTGCGGTCCGACATAGTTCGAAATCAGAAATTGCATTCCGGCGAACACCACGCCGCATACTAGAGCAGCCGGGAAAACGCGGCCGAGCGCGCCAAACCCGCCCATCACCACGACAATATAACCCGGAACGAACAGCGAAACGGGAGCGCAGATCCGGCCGATACCTGCGCTCAATCTATCGAGAGGGAGGCCGGTGATGCCGGCTAGCGTGATGGCGGGAATGCCAATCGAACCGAATGCCACCGGCGCGGTGTTAGCAAGCAGGCACAGCGCGGCGGCGAAGAAGGGCGTGAAACCGAGCCCTGCGAGCATAGCGGCGGCGACCGCGACCGGCGTTCCAAATCCCGCGGCGCCTTCCAGGAAGGCGCCAAACGCGAATGCGATCAGAAGCGCTTGCAGCCGCCGGTCCTGCGTGAGGCTCTCGAGCGAGTACCTGATGATTTCAAAAGTCTTGGTTTCGACTGTGATCCGGTAGAGGAACACCGCTCCAATGACAATCCAGCCAATCGGAAACAATCCGAACGCGGCGCCGAACAGCGTGGCGGAGACGACGTGGCCGACCGGCATCCCATACAGAAAAAGCGCCACCAGAATGGTCGTGGCGAGTCCTGAGAGAGCCGAGATCCAGGCCGGTTTTCGCAACACGCCGAGCAACAGCAGCAGCGTGAGAATAGGCAGCGCCGCAATGGCGGCGGAGCCGAACAAGCTTCCGTTCAGTGGAGTGTAGTTGTGCTGCCACATGCGTAGAAGGCAGTATACATTACACGCCTGCTGGAATGCTCAGTACGAAGTTGTTCTTTCGGAACACTCACGCGCTGACGTATTTGTTGAACCAGCCGATGGTGCGCTGCCAGGCCAGGTCGGCGGCAGCCTTGTTGTAGCGTTCCGGCGTTGCGTCACAATTGAAGCCGTGCACCGCGCCAGGATAGATGTAGCCTTCGTGCGGAACGTTGGCTTCCGTCAAAGCCTTGTCGTAGGCCGGCCAGGTGGCCGCCAGCCGCGTATCGAGTTCGCCGTGATGGACCAGAATCGCCGCCTTGATCTTGGCGACATCCTCCTTGGCGGGCGGTCCGCCATAAAACGGCGCCGCAGCTCCGATATCGGCGCCTAGGCGGACAGCCAAAGTATTCGCGATGCCGCCGCCGTAACAGAATCCGGTGGCGCCGATCTTGCCCGTGCAGTCGGGGCGGGATTTGAGCCACACCGCCGCAGCGACAAAATCCTCAGTCATCTTATTTCGGTCCACCTTGGCGAACAACTGGCCGCCGCGGTAATCGTCGCCGGGAAAGCCTCCCAGCGAAGTGAGCCCGTCGGGGGCGAACGCCATAAAGTTGGCCAGCGCCAGCCGCCGCGCGATGTCCTCGATGTGAGGATTCAGGCCTCGATTCTCATGAACAACGATAATGCCGGGTAGTTTTGTCGGTGTTTCTGCGCGCGTATCGGCGCTGATCGGGCGGACGAGGTAACCCCGGATGCTTCCGGTTCCGTTCGGTGATGGTACGGTTTCGTACGACGCTTTGATGCGATCGTCATTCTTCGGAACTTGCTGCCCGGCGGCGTAATCAGGCATGAGCGCCTCGATGAGCGCCGCCACAGTGAGACCGCCGACGGCGAAGCGTT
>DATJWJ010000121.1:0-50666 GCA_035501355.1 Bryobacteraceae bacterium
AATCACCAGCCGGTACCTGTCCTTGTAATCGATCAGCGGGAAATAATGGCGATGCCAATTCCCGTACGAGCCCGCCCCGTGCAGGCTGAGGATGAACGTCACCTTCTCGCCGCGTTTCAGGTTGCAGGGATAGTCGAGGAAAAACTTGCGCCCGGTCTTGGGCTCGACGGCGCTACCCGATTCGACCACCGTCGCCGCCGGACAATTCGCATCCGGACAATGCAACGGAGGCGGTGTCTCGCACGCCACCCCGTCCAGTTCCACAGGCTTCTTGCCATACGCCGGAGCCGCCACTGCCGCGGCCAGCGCCAGAAATCCGATGAGACAAAGCCGACGTTGCATGATTCATCATCGTAACAAGCTGCGGATGACGGGGGCGGCTGGCCCGGGCCTATTGTGGTTTCGCCGCCGCCAGCCGCCTGGCGATGGTCTCGTAAACCACCGGATTGAACGCCAGCCCGATGTGGGTGCCTGGTACTTCCACGTCCACCGCGGGATCGTTCAGGATGCAATACTGCCAGTCCACCACGCCGTCGCTCTTGGTGTAGATGGCGGTCTGGCTGATCGAATCGGGCAGGTCCTTTTTCAGCGAGTCCATGAAATTGCACGTGCAGCGGCCGGTATAGCAATCCGGCAGAACGCCGGGACCGTGGGTGCTCAAGATTCGACTTCGGACCATCTCGGCCACCTTCAATACGCGCGAATGCACCACTGTGCCGCGAAACGGCGCGCCCAGCGTGATTACCGATGCGATGTCTTCGGTTCGCTGCCGCGCCGCCGATCGGGCGATGATTCCGCCCAGGCTGTGCCCGATCAGATGCACCGGCCGCCCGGTCTCGTCCCGCGCCCGGTCGATGGTGTCGTTCAATCGGCGCTTGATCAGAAGATTCGGACACTCCGCGTTCAAGCCGATGCCCGAATAGTATGCGCGATAGCCGATGCGTTCGAGCCACGCGTACATATCCATCAGATAAATGTCGGTTCCCATGAATCCCGGTATCATGACGACGCCAGAGCCGTCGCCGTGCGGGATGCCGATTCCGTAGTAAGCCGGGGTGGCGCGGAGCAGCAGCATCTCCAAGCCGAATAGCGCTTCTTGCCAAATGGGAACCGGGGCAGATGCTTGGTCGGTGCTGAGTAAGTTGCGCCGCGCTGCCATGTTCTCGTCGTGGAGCTGACTCATTTGTACACCTTGAGGCAGGTCCTTGTAAAGCACCCGACAAAGTGCCTGGTTAGATTTTTCGAAGCTCGATTGTACTGGTACTCAGGGCGCTCCCTGTGCGAGCTGCTGCAGTGGTCCAACTTCGGTGACGCTGCGCGCCCGCTCCACCACGCGGATCATCGCGGCCAAGAAGTCGAAATTCGGCTTGGCTCCGGGACGGTCCAGATCATAGCCCACTTCCGCCAGATGATCGGCCGGCCAAGCCGGTTCGGCCAGGTGCGTTCCGGGCCACTGTGCCGAGGCCACGGAAACCAAACCGTCGTTCTGGCGTTCATCGGCCGTTGAAGCGGCCCGCTCGATCACCCATCCGCCCGCCCGCAGCGCATAGGATCGCGGCCCGCAGCCGGCATAGGCGAAATAAGTCACCTGCGGCACGTCGGGACATAGCTGATTGAAGGTCATCGCGGCGCCGGTGGTGAGATTCGCCAGGCCGCCGATCGCGTAGCCCTGGCGCGCCATGGTGTCCTTGATGATCTCGTACACCAGGCGCTGGGGGCCAAGCGGCGTCGGCCCAGCCAGAAGATCGGCCACGGGGCTGCCGCGATGCGGTGTCGCAATGGTGGAAAGCGTCGCGATGCGTTCGGTGAGCCCGCGCAGATTGTGCGAGAGCAGAAAACGCGCATCCAGGCCGCCCATGCTGTGCGCGACGATATCGATCCGCCCTTGGGGGAACGCTGCGTCAATTTGTTCGGCCAGTTGATTGGCTCGCAACTCCACGTTGCCCGCCAGCGCCACCCGCGGGAACAACGCTCCGGGATACTGTTTGGCGACATCGCGGAAATAATCCAATCCCTTGAGACTCTGCGGGATCAGAAAACCACTGGCGAATACAAGATTCATAGCCTCCCCTTTGTCAGCCGCTCTAGTCGCCTGCAGGAGCGGCCGCTACGGCGACAATCGATTCGCTGCGGCCTTCTCCTATTGGCGGAATCCAACCTACGCCTTCGACGCCCGGCTTGGTCTTGACTGCTGCCCGCTCGGCCGGCCGCTCGACCCTAGCAACCTTGGGCCGCGGCCGCGTTTTCACGCCCGCCGCCTGACACAATTCATGAAAGGCCCGGTCCACAAACTGCTTCAGCCGGCCGACATCCGGCGCCGCCTGCGCATCGGCCGTTAAACCAACATAGAGCGTTTGATTATAACTCTGAATGGCGCAGCCGACGCCCATCTGATTGGCAATTGGAACATAAGGATGATACGTCAACATTTTGCGCCCCAACGCGTACAGAGGGACCTGCGGGCCAGGGACGTTGGTGCAAACCATGTTAAACGGCGGAACCGGCAACAGGCTGGACAACGGACCGACTGCTGCCTGCAGCGGCACCGGCGTCATGCCCAACCAGGTGGCGATCAAATGAATCAGGTCGGCAACGCGCGCATTCTTGAGAGCCTCCGTTCGCCTCCGGATCTCCTCGAGCAGCTTCACCGGATCGCGCACGTCCAAGGGTGCGCTGACCGGCAGCATGGAAACGCGGTTCCCCAGCCCATTGTCGGTTTCCTGGCGCCGCAGGTTTACCGGCACCATCAACCGCAGCAGGCGGCCTTTCACCTTGACTCCGTGCAGCGCGGCGTAGCGGCTTACGGCGGAAGTGACCACCGTAAGCACCACGTCATTCAATGTCCCGCCGCAGGCCTCCCGGATGGACTTCACCTCAGCCATCGGAATCTCGGTCCATGCCACCTTGCGGCCTGCTGAACACGGTTGGTTGAACGGCAGCCGCTCGACCGGGGTGAGCAGTTCGGGAACCAGGCGAATTAGTTGATCCAGACCGCGCACCGCACGGTCGCTCACCAGCGCCTGAGCGACATCGAGCACCGCCGACTGGGCCGATAGAACTCGCTCCACCATCTCCGAAAATGATGTGGCTAAGGCGTCCGCCAGCGATGCCGCCGGCCCTGGCAGTGGAGGCGCGCGCCGGACCTTGCGTGTTTGGGCTCGCAAGGCCGGATCGAGGATGATGTTCATCAACCCTACGCCCGACACGCCATCCACCAGGCAATGATGGACACGCGAGATCAGTGCGCTGCGCCCGCCGCTCAGGCCGTCCACCACAGTCATGTCCCACAGCGGCTGGTTGCGATCCATGATCTGGCTGAACAGCCGGCCTGCGAAGGCGCGCAGATCGGCCTCAGTGCCACGCTTGAGTTGTACGTGATGAACGTGGTTGCGGATGTTAAAGTCCGGGTCGGCTTGCCAGGTCGGATGCCCGAAATTAAACGGCGGAATGACAATGCGCTGGCGATATCGGGGAATTAATGCCAGCCGCGAGTCGATGTAGTTCACGCACTCGTCGAACACAATCGGACCATCGAAAACCGACACGCTACCGATATGGAGTGGCGTTTCTTTTGTTTCTAAGTAAAGGAAAACAGCGTCTTCCGCCGTGAGACGGTCCCCGGGATAAGAATGTGGCATAAGAAAACTTCTTCGGTTCCGAGGAACGGAAGCACGTAGCGTGCCGCGCCTTGAAAAGCAACGGCACGCCACTGCGTCTGGCGGGGAAAGTTAGTGAATTAGTGCACGCGCACCCGCCGTGCCGCCGGACGAGCCTTCTCGTGAACCGCCGGGTGAACCACCGGCGTGCGAGGCTTGGTCATTACATCCAGCAGTGCTTTCTGCGCCGTTACGAAGCTCTGCACACCCTGACGCGCCAAATCTCCCAGAGTGGTTCCTGGAACTGGCGTGAACACATCGGCGGTTCGCCGCACGGCTTTCAGGTTTGCAACCACTTGCTCGCCGGCCGTGTCCAGCAGCTTCTTCTGCGCTTCGATGAATGCATCCACGCTCTCGCGCGCGAGTTCGGCTAACTCAGTGGGCTTTGCCGCCGGCTTCCCGCCGTCGCGAGCTTTAGCCGCCTTGGTGGTCTCCTCGGCGACCAGGTCCAGGAACTTTTTCTGGGTTTCCACGAAGTTCTCCAACCCTTCGCGTGCCAGTTCGGCCAGGCCTTTGCCGGAGAACGCCTTGCCGGTTCGGGCAGCTTCCGCCCACGCGCCGGTCTGTTTCGAAGCCAATTCCAGGAAGTGCTTCTGGAGGTCGATAAACGTATCCACGCTGCGCCGCAGCAGATCGGTCATGGCGGCGGCGGGCGTGCTGACGCCTACTCGTTCCTTCACTCCGTGGAGCACGATGTCGTTCTGCTTTTTGGCCAGCTCCAAAAGGATTTTCTGCGCTGCAATAAAGTTACCCATGCCCTCGCCTGCCATTTCCGCTAAAGCGGTTGTGGCTGCTGGACGAGTGGATGTCACTCTTTCACGAATGGCGTTCATAGCCATGGCATTCTGGCGCATTACTAAGTCCAATAGAATCCGCTGGGTGGCGAAGAATGTCTCGGTTCCTTGCTGCATCCATTCCGAGAACAAGGCCACCGGAGAAGCAACCCGGGCCGGTGCCTCGGGCAGTTCCGTTTTACCATTGCCTTTCATAAAGTCCTCCTGATGCTGCAGTGCAGCATCCAATTAATTTATACACCCGATCGACGGGTGTGTCAATATAAAGCTGCGCGCGAGAGCTGTGATGGTTTGCTTCGCGCGCGCATCTTTTTGCAATGCAACAGGAAGGCCAGTCATGCCAGGCGCTCGAATAGTCATAAAGAAATATGGAAACCGTCGCATGTATGACACCTCGCAAAGCCGCTACGTCAACCTGGACGATCTGGCCGAGTTGGTTCGCCAAGGAGCCGACGTCCAGGTAGTGGATGCGAAATCCGGCGAGGACCTCACGCGCGTCACCCTAACGCAGGTCATCATGGAAGACGCTAAGGACCAACCGGCCGGCCTTCCGCTGGAGCTATTACGCCAGCTCATCGTCGCCTCCGACCGTGCCCGCCAGGACTTCCTCATGTGGTATCTCAAGTCCGCCTTCGACAGTTACCAGAAAGTCCAGGAAGCGATTCAAAATCAATTGAGCGGCGTGCGTGCGGCGACGCTAGCACCGCTCGAATCCGTTCGCCGCTTTTTCACTGGTCCCGCGCCGCCGGCGGTGCCGGCTGAGGCCTCCGAGATAGACCAACTGCGCGGCCGGATCGCGGAACTGGAAAATCAATTAAAGAAGGAGCGGCGGCCGCCTCGGAAAGTCAGGAAGAAAAAAAAACCAAGGCCCTAATCGCGTCCGGCTTGAGAGCAGACTGATGCGTGCCATCCCCCGGGAAGGCCGCGGTTCGCTCTCCGTGACTTGCCGTCATCCATCCGCGCATAGTCTCGCGCGGCCAACCAATCACGGAGAGCGACTGCGTCAAGAGGCACTAACCACCGCCCCCCAGCGCTGGTCCTCACCGCGGCCTTCGAAAGCGCTCTCTTGTGCAAGCACTTGGCCGTTTCGTCGAATCGCGGCAGAGATTATTCGTAGAACGAAAGCACTAATCACAAAGCGGAACTTCACTCACCCAAACTGCGTGCGAGTGAGCGAAATTTCGATGCTTGCAGACGCGGAGCGCGCGAAATCAACCAACGGCGGTCGTGCAAACCATGGCATCCCACCTGCTCCGGACTTGACCAACTCAGGAAAGTCCCGACATTCGCCGTTGGAGCGCCGTCAGCTGCGATTGCGTTCCTAAGCGTCATCTCTGGCTAGTCCAACCTGGACGAAAGGGGCTCGCAATGTACCCAAAATTTCTCAACATTCTGATTCTGGCGCTTGCGGTATTGCTGATCGCGCTGCCGCTCAGCGCCCAAGTCGATGTCTCCACCGCGATGCTAAAAGGAACCGTGCTTGACCCCACCGGAGCCGTCGTGCCCGGTGCAATGGTGACGGTGACGAACCTGGAACGCGGTTTCACCAAAACGGTAACCACCGGTGAAGACGGCGGCTACCAAATCCCGCTGCTGCAACCCGGTGTGTACCGCGTGGAAGTGGTCCGAGAGGGGTTCGAAAAAGCCGTGGCCGCCCAGGTGGAGCTGACCATCGGTTCAATCGTGATCTATGACATGCATCTGGCGATAGGCTCGGTATCGGACGTGATGCAGGTCACCGAGGCGGCGCCCTTGGTCGAAACCGAGAGGACCCAGCAAGCCAACACGCTGGGGGTGAGGACCATCGAGAATCTACCGAATCTCAGCCGTAACTTCACCGATTCGGTGTTCACCCTGCCGGGCGTTTCCAACTCGGATGCGCCGCGGCTCCAGAATCCCGGCTACACCGGCTTTCTCACCTCGGGATTCTCCATCGGCGGCAGCAACGGACGCAACAATCTGATCACTTTCGACGGCGGCGAAAACGACTACGGCTCCGGACAGCTTCGCACGCCCAACGTCAGTATCGAATCCGTTCAGGAATTCCAGGTGAACCGCAATGCTTTTGCGGCTGAGTTTGGATTCACCGCCGGTACCGCCGTCAACGTCGTGACTAAGAGCGGAACGAATCAGTTTCACGGCAGCGTGTACGGGTTCTTCCGCGATCAAAACCTGGAGGCGAGGAACTTCTTCGACAACACTCCCAGTAAGCCCTTCGATCAGCTCTTCACGCCCGGCGCCACGTTCGGCGGGCCGATCCTAAAAGACAAGCTGTTCTTCTTCACGTCCTATGAATTTCGCAAAGTGGATACGCCGCAATTTAAGAATTATCTAAATACTCCCGACGCGCTCGGCATCAACGGAAATCCGGCTCAGCTCAGCTACGTAAATTCGCTGGCAACCTCCGGAGATCCCACCCTTCAGGCCATCGCCGGCGGCTTCCAGCAGGCGCTGGTTCCGATGAACAATCCGAACGTCGTTAAGCTGCTGAACGCCAACGACGGTGTGTTCCCCGACGTCACGCGATCCCAGGATTGGGTTACTCGCCTGGATTATGCACCCACGCAGAACGATACGCTCAACTTCCGCACATCGTTCATGCACTGGAACTACACTTTAATCGGCTCCAACAATCTCTACGCCGCCAGCGACGCCGGCTATGTACACGAGCAGGACTTCGGCATCCTGGGGAGCTGGAACCACATCTTCAGCCCACAGGCTGTGAACCAGCTTCGCGTCCAGGTGGTGCCCTTCAACAATGTCAACGAGCCGCCCTTGGCGCCCGGAAGCACGGAGTTGTCGATCGGCAGCCTGGGTGTCTTCAATCGCAGCTATCAATTCCCCTATAACGCGCAGCAGGAGCGCTATCAATTCGAAGACTACTTCACCTGGATCAAGGGCAATCACACGCTGAAATTCGGCGCCTCCTACCGGCCGGTCGATTACTCCGTGAGCAATAGCCTCTGGTTCGGCGGCGAGTTCGACTTCACCGATGGCACCATCCCGCTGATCGCTCTGGTTCCACCGGCACTGCAGCCGTCGCTGGCCGGTTTCAACCTGGCGCACGGATATGGAGTCAACGGGCCTGCCAGTAGCTACCTGACGGCGCTGGAATCGTTCTCGCTTGGCCTGCCGATCGATTATCGCCAGGGCTTTAATAATCCAAGCTGGAGCGCTTGGGCGCAATATCTCGGCGCCTTCGCCCAGGACACCTGGAAGATCACGCCGCACTTCACCTTGAGCTACGGCGCGCGCATCGACTTCGATGTCGAGCCTGCCCCGCTGCAACACAACGTCTATTTCTCGCCCCGCCTGGGATTCGCCTGGGATCCGTTCGGCGACGGCAAGACCGTGGTCCGGGCCGGTAGCGGCATCTTCGTCGCGCCAGTGAATTTCTTCGTCGATTACCTGGTGAATATCCTCAACGATAGCGGCAAGTATATCAACCAGTATTTCAGCGCTATCAATTCTCCCGGCGTAAATTCGGCCATGATCTATGGATATGGCGAGCAGATCGGCAAACTGCCATTTGGCTCGCTGACCCAGGCCGACTTGGCCAACCTCGGCATCGGGGTCGGGCCTCAGGCGCCTGGGCGCGTTATTTTCAATCTCGCCCCCAATTACAAGAACACGTACACCATCCAAGCCAGCTTGAGCATCGCCCGCGAATTGACTCGCAACCTTTCGCTCGAACTGGGCTATGCCATGTACAAGGGTGTCCATATCCAACTGGACCAGGAGACCAACTATTACGAGACGGGAGCGATCGATCCTGAATGGGGCCCGCAATATGCGCCCATCAACCCGTCCATCATCCAAAGCAACACGTATTCCTCGATTGGCAACTCCATGTACAACGGGCTGACGGTTCAGCTCACCAAGCGCTATAGCAGCAATTTCCAAGGCCACATCAGCTATACCTTCAGCAAAGCGATCGACGATGTCACCGACTTCAACTCGCAATTCGCTTCCTTCTTCCCCACGCGCCTGAACCTGGAACGCGCCGTCTCGGCGTACAACGTGCCGCATAACTTTGTCGCGGACGCGGTGTATAACACGCCCTTCAAGGCGGGCGCCGGCGAATCCGTGTGGTCACGTATATTCGCGGATATGACGTTCTCTCCCATCGTGCATGCGCGCAGCGGAATTCCATTCACCATGCGGGTGCCGGGCGCTGAAAACGGCACTTTGGGGCACAATCTTTACGCGCGGCCCTGGTATCTTTCGCGCGACACCGGAATCGGTCCGGCTTTTTACGATTTCGACGCGCGGCTGGTCAAGGCCTTTTACATTAATCGCGACGCCGGCTTAAAGCTGGAAGTCATCGGGGAGGCAAACAATCTGCTGAACCACGCCAACTTCAGCTCGGTCAACGATCAGTTCCCGGTTGGGGATCCGTTGCTGCTCACCGGTCCCTTCAACGTGCAAGGGAACAAGAACCTTTCGCCCACTACGCCGCTTGGATTTACCTCCGCGTTTCCTGGGCGCCAGTTGCAAGTTGCGCTGAGATTCGCATGGTAGAGCTTGACCAGAACTCTGGTCAATGCGGGGCCGCCAGGCACTGCAGGCCCCTTGTGCCTGGCGGTCCTCCTTACTGTTCGGGAGAACTGACGTGAAGTCCGAGGAAGTGGCAAGCGAGCGAGCCCGGGTACCTAGAGATCTCGATAACGACTACACGCACGCCATGGCGGCGGAGAGGCGCGACTTCGTACGCGAGCACACCGGCGCGGACCTTTCGCACGTGGCGCAGTATTCTTTCGATCCCGCCGTTCTTCCCGGCAACATCGAAAATTTCATGGGTGTGGCTCAGGTCCCGATCGGCCTGGCAGGTCCGATTCACATTCTGGGCGAACATGCGCGGGGCGATTTCTACGTTCCGCTCGCCACCAGTGAAGGAACGCTGGTGGCCAGCTACAACCGCGGCATGCGCCTGTTGACCGAGAGCGGGGGCGTCAAGACGGCGGTGGTCGAAGAATCGATGCAGCGCGCTCCGGTGTTCATCTTTGACGACGCGATCCAGGCACGCGAGTTCGGCCGCTGGGTGACTAAAAATTTCGCGGTCATCCAAGCTGTAGCCGAATCCACCACGCGCTCCGGAAAGCTGATTTATATCGGCCAATACCAGGTCGGACCATTGCGTTACTTGCGCTTCAACTACACTACCGGCGACGCCGCGGGCCAGAACATGTGCGGCAAAGCCACTTTTGCAGCCTGCGAGTGGATTCAGAAAGCCTACCCGGGCGGCGTGAAATACATTCTATCGGGCGGCATCGATACCGACAAAAAGCACTCACACCTCAATATGCTTTTAACTCGCGGGCGGCGCGTGGTGGCCGAGGCCGTGCTCCGCAAGGACCTGCTCAAGGACATCATGGGTGTCGACACGCGCGACTTGTTCCGGGCGCGGCAGATCCAGATGGCGGGTGCGTTCCTGGCGGGCTCGGCCAATAACGGCGCTCATGCGGCCAATGGACTGGCCGCGCTGTTCATTGCCACCGGCCAGGATGTTGCCGATATTTCCGAATCCCACGCCGCCATCAGCTACAGTCAGCTTCTCGACAACGGCGATTACTACTGGTCGATTACGCTGACTTCGCTGATCGTGGCTACGTACGGCGGAGGAACCGGTCTGCCCACTCAGAAGCAATGCCTGGAAATGCTGGGATGCTATGGAGCGGGCAAAGCGAAGAAGTTCGCCGAAATCTGCGCCGCGGTAGTGCTGGCCGGTGAAACGTCGCTCGCCGCTGCCGTGATCCATGGGGATTGGGTAACGGCGCACGAACGTCTGGGCCGCAACAGGCCTTAAGGCGGTCCGCTCCGCGCGGAGACCTTAGAACATTACTCGCGAATAAACACCGGTGCCCGATTCCCTGGACTCCAAGAAACACTCGGCCGCGTAGGTGAACTCACCGGGCTTCAGCTTGGCGGAGAAATCCTGCGCGCGCGCCGACACGTCGTTGGCCCAATCTGGAACGCTGCCCGTTGATTCATCCACTCGCGCAGGAGTCCCGAAAGAGCTAACGCGCAGGGTCGCGTTTCCCAGCACGTAGCGCTGGGTAACTACCGCGTATCCGTTGTTCAAGCAGCCGGAAAGCGGGGCACAGTCCGAGTCGTTCACCACGCGAATCCTGCTTAGAATCACCACCCCCTGGCTTCCATCCATCCCCAGCCCTTCGGCCACGCGCATCGCGATGTTCCGGTTCTCGTTCCGCGAAAAGTCGACGCCTTGCGCGTACATGCTGGCCAGATCACGGCTGATCTGGTTGGCGCGCCCGCCCTGGTCCGCATTGCTGCTCACCAGCAGGACACCGATGGTCAGCGGCACCAGGAAAATCGCGCCCAACACATACAGCGGGATCGCCGCGCCGAGGCCGTCCATGGAGGGGCGTCGCATGGGTGCAACTCTAACCTAACGGCTCGGCGGCGCGATTTCCAGACAGCAATCGTTGCTATTGGCAAAAGAATAAAACTTAGTACTTGCACGGTTGAGGTTTCAGGCCCGTACTCTGAGTACCATAAGGGTTTCATCTAAGCCGCAGGAATCGGGGCTTGTAAGTCATCGTGTTGCTAAACCATAGCGCCGTACTGCACGCTCTGCGGGATTCTACGGTGCTCAGCCGCGCTTGCCGGCCGTCAGGGATTCCGGCAACTGAGGTGCAACGAACGCGCCGAACAGGAAACCGTTCCACCAGGTAGAAATTTCGCTGGTGTACACGAATCAGGTTTCAAAGGGCATGCCACTATGCAGATTGAAAGGCGTCCAGAGGATTAGAACAATCGCTAGGTAACATCCCGAAGCAGGCTGGACGTTAACGCAACGGATTTCCCCACGCAGTTTCTTTTCTGAGCCGAGGCTTCAGGATTTTTCCGCCCGGATTGCGCGGCAGCGGGTCCGGCCGGAGCGCCATGTATTGCGGGATTTTGAAATCCGCCAACCGTCCTTTCAAAAATTCGCAGATCTCGGCCGGTTCTGTTTTCGTGCCCGGCTTCAGCACCACTACCGCCCCTACTTTCTCGCCCATCATGGTATCCGGCACGCCCATGACGGCGCATTCATATACGGCCGGATGCGCGCACAGGGCGTTCTCGACCTCGACGCAGTATACATTTTCACCGCCGCGATTGACCATATCTTTCTTGCGGTCGACAATCTGGACGAAGCCGTCGGCATCGATGCGCGCCAGATCGCCGGTGTGCAGCCAGCCGTTGACGAACGTCTGGGCGGTGGCTTCCGGCTTGTTCCAATACCCTTTGACCACACTGGGGCCGCGAATCAGCAATTCGCCCACGCCGCCTGAATCCGTTTCGAATAGATCCAGGTCAATAACAGGTGCGGCAAAACCAACCGAATCCGGCCGGACGCCCGCGTATTCGTGCGGAAGGAATGTCGCTACCGAAGAAGTCTCTGTGAGCCCAAAGCCATTGCCGACCCGCGCATTGGGAAACGCTTTGACGATGCGGCCAACTAAATCCGGCGCGATCGGCGCGCCGCCATACATGGCCCAGCGGACTCCACTGACGTCGAAGTCGCCGAAGTTCGGCTGATTGATGGCCAGCCAGAAAATCGCCGGGACAGAAGTGACCGAACTGATCCGTTCAGAGACGATCGCGCGCAGAAACGCCTGCACCTCGAACGCCCGCATGATCACCGTCCCGCCGCCCGACTCGCAACTCGGCAGGAGCTGGCTATTGCATCCGGTGACGTGAAACAGCGGCACGGATACTAGTGTCCGCAAGCTGTCGTCCATAGGAAGCGGGACGATGCGCCGGCAGGTCTCGCAGTTCGACAGAAAACCTTCGTGCGTGGTCATCGCGCCTTTGGGAAATCCGGTGGTGCCGCTGGTGTAGAAAATCGCGGCGACGTCCGGCTGCGCAAGGTCTTCCACCGCGAAAGGATCGCCAGCGGGAAGCGGCTGGTCCGGCAGGAACACGAAGCGCGACCCGGAATCGGTAATCACGAACTCGATTTCGGGCTCGCTGAAGCGCGTGTTCACGGGCACTACGATGGCGCCCGACATCAGCGCTCCCCAAAACGCCACGCACCAGTCCAGGCTGTTGCCCAGCCGGATTGCGACGCGGTCGCCACGCTGGATTCCCAGCTTCTTCAGCCCTCCTGACACTCGCGCCGCGCGATCCCACAGCTCTCGATAGTTGATGCGCTCGCCCCCGAGTTCGACAATCGCTTCATTCGTTGGCGCGCGATCCACCGTGGCGCGCAACATCTCAACCAGGGAACCGGGCCGTCCTTGATAGCGAGCGATGTTATCGCTGCCGCGCACGATGCCAGACTGATCGAACGGCCGGATCATCAATACGTCCCTTGCTGTTCGAAAATTTCGCGCGGATTATGGACCAGCATCGTTTCGATTTGCTCATCCGTGACTCCTTGCTGCTTCAGAGCTGGGATCACATCGTTATGGATGTGCAGAAAGTGCCAGCGCGGCAAGGCAGCCGGCAGATCGCGCTCCGGCAGCCAGTCGTTAAAGCAGGCGGCGTCGTGCGACAGCACCATTTTCCCCGCATGCCCGCGCTCGCACATCCGCGCCACTGTCTTCACGCGGTCTTCGAATGAAAGAATGACGTCGATGCCGAAGCGGTCCATCCCCAGATACGAACCGTTGGCAATCAACTCTTCCAGATAGTCGATGTCGGTGGTATCGCCCGAATGCCCGATGATCACGCGCGACAGATCCACGCCTTCTTCTCGAAAAATTCGCTGCTGATCGAGCCCGCGCTTGGTGTGCGCGTGCGTATGGGTCGAAATCGGGACGCCCGTCTTGCGGTGCGCCTGTGCCACCGCGCGCAGCACGCGCTCCACGCCCGGCGTCAGACCCGGCTGATCGGTGCAGCATTTCAAAATCCCAGCCTTGGCATTGGTGCCCGCGATCCCTTCGCGAATGTCCTTCACGAACATGTCCACCATCACTTCCGGTCCGTCAAAGGGCGTGCCGGGGCCGCGGAAATGGAAATAGAACGGGACGTCATTGTACGTGTAGATTCCGGTAGCAACGATGATGTTGAGCTTGGTCTCGGCGGCCACGCGCTCGATGCGCGGAATATAGCGGCCCAGCCCGACAACGGTCAGATCCACCACGGACTGTACCCCGCGCGAATACAGCTCATTCATGCGCGCGACAGCGTCGGCGACGCGTTTTTCCTCGTCGCCCCAAGTCTCGGGATAGTTCAACATGATCTCGGTGGACAGCACGAAAATATGTTCGTGCATCAAGGTGACGCCGAGTTGCTTGGAATCGACCGGTCCGCGAACGGTTTCGACACTGCTCATAAGGATGCTCTGACACTATACTGCAAAGGCCATTTGTGGCGCACGCGCGCACGCAGCGCAGCAGTCGCACGTCTCCGAGATCGGTTATGCTGGAATCCATGAGGCCTCCCGCCGCCCCAGCCGTTCTTTTCGCCCTCGCCACGACGTTCTGCTTCTCTCAACAGACCCCGGCCCCCTGGCCGAAAACCGACGTCGTCGAGCCGGCGCAGCTCGCGAAAATTCTCGAGAGCGGCAAGGCGCCCATCGTGATCTCGGTGGCGTTTCCAGTTCTCTACCACGCCAGGCACATCGTGCATGCTATCGAGGCCGGCCCCGGCTCCAAGCCCGAAGGCATCGAAGCGCTGAAGAAAGCCGTGGCCAATATGCCGAAGGACGCCGACATCGTGGTCTACTGCGGCTGCTGTCCGATGGTGAAGTGTCCCAACATCGGCCCCGCCTATCGCACGCTCAAGGCACTGGGGTTCACCCACATTCGCGTGTTGGAAATCGCCACCAACATGCACACGGATTGGTACGAGAAGAACTACCCGTCTGAAGAGGGCGCTAAAGACCTCAAATAATAATTCGACGTTCGACGCGTAAAATAGGAGCGCATATGAATCGCCGCGAATTTCTGATCGCTTCCGCTGGTACTGCGGCCGCTATTGCAGCGCCGTCCACCAGCACGACAACGGTTCTCTATAATGACTCCGCCGTGAAGCTGGACAAAGTCCGGCCCGACGCCAAGGACTTGTGGGTGCGCGCCGCGGACCTGCCGCGGATCAACGAATTCGAGCTCAAGCCACAAGGCGCCTGCCGCGCCGACATGTGTATTCCCGTGGCCAAGACGCTGAAGAATGGGCCCTGGTTCAACCTGACCGGCTTCTCGCGCAAGCTCGGCCAAGCCTACGTTGCCGACTCCGGCGTTTGGAGCTTTGGCGACATTCCGGTGATGCGCGGCAGCTTCTATAGTTCGAGAATAGCGCCCGATTTCGCGGTTCCGGATCGCACCGGCAAGCTGGTCCACCTCTCGGATTTTCGCGGCAAGAAAGTGCTGGTGTTCACCTGGGCCTCCTGGTGAGGCTGCCGTCTCGATCTGCCAGGCTGGCAGAAAGTTTACACGGAATTGAAGAATCAGAATTTCGAAATTATCGGAGCGGCTCAAGATACAGGCGGCGAAGCGGCGGCCGGCCCATGGTACGACCGCGCCAAGGCCACCTTCACTACCTTGGTCGACGCCCAGCATGCCGTCAGCTCCGCCTATCAATTCATTAACGTGCCGATGGGCATGTGGATCGATGAAAAGGGCCGTGTGGTGCGTCCAGCCGAGCCGGCCTGGACCGAGAGCCGCACCGACACCTTCGGCGGCAAGCCCATTGTCATCGAAGGCGCCCAGTATGTTGCGGCCTTGCGCGATTGGGTCCAGAAAGGCGGCCGCAGCATTTATGCGCTCTCGGACGAAGAGTTCGCGCGCCGCGTCAAGCCGCGTTCGGCGGCTGAGATGGAAGCCGATGCCAGCTTCAAGCTGGCCGTCTATTTCCACGACAACGGCAACCAGGAACTCGCGGCGAAGTACTTCGAGCACGCGCAGCAGCTTAATCCGGACGACTGGAACTATCATCGCCAGGAATGGAGTTTCACGCCCAAGGAAGCCGGCAAAAAATGGATGGAGAAGTTCCAGAAGCTCGACCAGCCCTACTATCCGAAGCTCGATCTGCCGGATCCGTCTAAGAAGCAGTGACCGCGGGCGTCAATCGCCCTTGAGTCCCAAGCGGCTGAGAATCCGGCGAACTTTTTTCGGCGACACTGACAGCTTGGCCGCGACACGCGACACCTTGCGGCCCTCGCGCTCCCAAACTTTCGGGATGATAATCTCGGCGAAATGCTCGGTTATTTGCTGCAGCGTTTGATCGCCTGTTTCACCCTGCGACCATTTACGCAACATCACGTCCACGCCACCGCCGTGCAGGACTCTTACCTTCAGCGCCTGGTGTTCTTCCCAAAGATGATCGTGGACGCCGGGCATCAGATACTCGCCCGCGCGGTCGCAACATTCCCGGGCCGCTTCGGTGTTGTCGAAGAAATCGTTAGACAGCACCATGCCCTGGCAGATGTAAGCGCGGGCGAGCAAGTGCCGGTTCTCGGTGTGCTGCGCGCAGGTGAGGGCCTCGCGTGCAAAATCCTGCGCGCGTTGGGCATGCACGGCCGGATCTTCGTTGAGGCCTTCTTCGTACTTGGAGCTTTCAATCATGCTCTGGACGATGCGGGCGCGGCCCATGAGAATGTTGTCCTTCTTCTCGGCGCCGAGTTGATACGCCTCGGCGGCTTCAATGGCCGCGCGTTCCAGGTCTCCAATGTCCAGGTATAAGAGCGCCCGCTCTACATGCACCGTGCCCCATCCGCGATGGTGGTTCAGCGAGCGATAGATCTCCTCGGCTTGTTCGAGATGCGAGAGCACTTCGGTGTGTAATTGTTCTATGCGCTGGCGCGAGCTTACGCCGGCCGGCACGCTTTCGGCTTGGCGTGCGGCAGCTTTACGCCGCCGTCTGGCCTCCGCATCGATCTTGTGCGCCAGACGAATCGCGGCCAGGCGCTTGACGTAGGCCATGTTGGCAAGCGACCGCGCCAGGTTGCGATGCCGCGGATCGCGCTTCCTGTATAGCTCTATGGCGCGCGCGAAATGATCCAGCGCCTGCTCGTAGCGCGCTTCTCGCAGCGCGATGCGGCCGTAGCCGGATTGAATGTTGCCGAGCGTCACCGAATCGTCCGTCTCAGCCAGCACCGCCTCGGCTTCTTGAAGGTTCGCGACGGCTTCCGCCAATTTTTCTTTTTGAAAACAGAGCCAGCTCGCCAGCACCTGCATCACCGCGGCCATCCGGCTGTAGCCCAGTTCCAGCGCCAGCTCGCGCCCTTTCTGGGAATGCAACAGCGCGCTGTCGTATTCGCCTTGTTTACGCTGGCAGCGGCCCTTCCAGAAGTAGGCTAGCGAAAGCAGTTGGCGGTCGGCGACGGCTTCTTCGCCCAAATTGATAATGACATTGAAGCGCGCGATAGCCTGTTCGGTTTCCTCCTCCGAGGAGGCGACCATGCCCTCGGCCAACTCCAGATGAATGTAATCGCACAGCGGGAGCGTGGCGCGTTTGGGCTTCGGAAAACGGTTGAGCAGTTCGCGAACGATGGCTGCGTCGCCGTAGCCCATGTCCATCCACTGCGACAAGTAGCCAACGAACGCCGCGGCGCTCTTCTGATCGGGATCGAGCGCGAGCAGCGAATCGCGATGCGTCTGAAACCACTCAATGCTGCTTCCGATGCGCCGCAGGACCACGTCCTCGCGCAGACGCGTTACCAGATCGTCGGTGATTTCGAAGCGTGCCGCCGCGGGCGCATCCATCAATCGATGTAGTCGTAGGCGACCAGGGTCAGGAATTCGGCCATGTCCGGGCTAGTCATCATCTGTTCGAAAATCTTGGCCGCGAGATCGAACTTGCCTTGCCCACGGAATTTTTCAGCCTGCTGCCGGGTGGCCTGCACCACAAAATCCGAAGTGATGGTGCGGCCATCGCTCATCTTGGCGCCGTGCTTTACCCATTGCCAGACCTGCGAGCGGCAGATCTCGGCGGTGGCGGCGTCTTCCATCAAGTTGTAGATGGGAACGCAACCCGAGCCGCGCAGCCAGGCTTCCAAATACTGGATGCCGACGTCGATATTCCAGCGCAGCCCTTGCTCGGTGATCTCGCCATCAGGAACCGCAACCAGGTCAGCCGCGGTGACGCGAACTTCATCGCGCTTGACCGAAATCTGGTTGGGCGTTTTCATGTACTCATCGAAAATCTGTTTCGCGACCGGCACCAGGGCAGGGTGGGCCACCCACGTCCCATCATGTCCGGCTTTCACCTCGCGCAGCTTGTCTTGCCGGACTTTCTCGAGCGCCTGCTCGTTGGCTACCGGATCGTTCTTGATGGGCACCTGAGCCGCCATCCCGCCCATGGCGTGAATGCCCCGGCGATGGCAGGTCTTGATCAACAGTTGCACGTAGGAATTCAGGAAGTGCCGGTCCATGGTGACCAGCGCACGATTGGGCAGCACAAAATCGGGCCGGTTGCGGAATTTCTTGATGAAGCTGAAGATGTAGTCCCAGCGGCCGCAATTGAGACCCGAGGAATGATCGCGCAGCTCCCACAGGATTTCGTCCATCTCGAAGGAAGCCAGGATGGTCTCGATCAACACCGTCCCGCGGATGGTGCCGCGCGGAACGCCCAGCGCATCCTGCGAGAAGTTGAAAACGTCGTTCCACAGGCGCGCTTCCAGGTGGCTTTCCATCTTAGGCAAATAGAAATACGGCCCGGTTCCGCGCGCCGTCAGCGCCTTGGCATTGTGGAAGAAGTACAAACCGAAATCGAACAGCGAGCCGGAGATTAGGGCGCCATCAACAAGAAAATGCTTCTCGTTCAAATGCCAGCCGCGCGGGCGCACCAGCAGCGTCGCGATCTGCGGGTTCAGCTTGTAGCTCTTGCCCTCCGGGCTTTCGAACGTGATGGTGCGGCGGATGGCGTCGCCCAGATTCACGTGCCCGTCAAGGTTGTTCGCCCAGGTGGGCGAGTTGGCGTCCTCGAAGTCGGCCATGAATACGCTGGCGCCGGAGTTGAGCGCGTTGATGATCATCTTGCGATCCACCGGTCCGGTGATCTCGACGCGACGGTCGCTCAAGTCCGCGGGAATCGGCGCAACGGTCCATTCCCTTTCGCGGATGGACGCGGTCTCGGGCAGAAAATCGGGCATTGCGCCCGCGTCTAGCTGCTGCTGGCGGACTTTGCGGCGCGCAAGCAACTCCTGACGACGCGGTTCAAACGTGGCCGCGAGCTCGGCCAGGAAGCCGCAGGCTTCACGCGTCAGGACTTCGGCATGGCGGCCTTGGACGGGGCCGCGGATCTCTGTGCGTCCTTTGGAAACGGCCGTTTGTTGAGTACTCATAATCTCCATGGTAGATCAATGCTTTGGCTACGGGGTCAAAGTCGTCCGATTCGGACCACCGGACGCGACGGACCAGACAATTTTGAATTTTTGCGATTCTGGTTTACATATTGGTCATGAACACACAGCGCCACGTCGTCGATATGGATCGCCCTTGGACCAGCGAACCGCGATGGAAAGGAATCGAGCGGCCCTACAGCATGGCGGACGTCGCTCGCCTGAGAGGGTCGGTGCATATCGAGCATACTCTGGCCCGGATGGGCGCCGAGCGTCTATGGCAACTCTTGAACGATGAGCCGTTCGTGCGCGCGCTTGGTGCGCTCACAGGAAACCAGGCCGTACAGCAGGTGCAGGCCGGTCTGAAAGCGATCTACCTGAGTGGCTGGCAGGTGGCCGGCGACGCCAATCTTGCCGCGCAGATGTATCCGGACCAGAGTCTCTACCCATCTAACAGCGTGCCCAACGTGGTGCGCGCCATTAACAACGCTTTTCAGCGCGCCGATCAGATCCAGCACGCCGAGCACAAGGGCGACATTTACTGGTTTGCTCCGATCGTGGCGGATGCGGAGGCGGGCTTCGGCGGCCCTTTGAACGCGTTCGAGCTGATGAAAGCCATGATCGAAGCAGGCGCGGCAGGTGTTCATTTCGAAGACCAGCTCGCCAGCGCCAAGAAGTGCGGACACCTGGGCGGCAAAGTGCTGGTTCCGACGCAGGAATTTGTGCAGAAACTGATCGCCGCGCGGCTGGCTTCGGACGTGCTAGGCGTACCGACAGTGTTGATCGCACGCACCGATGCGGATAGCGCGAAGCTGATCACCAGCGATGCGGATCCGCGCGATCGGGAGTTCATTACGGGCACTCGAACGCCCGATGGTTTCCTCCAGTTTCGCGGCGGCTTGAATGCCGCGATTGCGCGTGGGCTCGCCTACGCGCCTTATGCCGACATGATTTGGTGCGAGACTTCGGAGCCGAATCTGGAAGAGGCGCGGCGCTTCGCCGAGGGCATCCACAAACAATTTCCCGGCAAGCTGCTGGCCTACAACTGCTCGCCATCGTTCCACTGGAATGACAAGCTGGACAGTGCGACGATCGGACGCTTCCAGGAAGAAATCGCGGCGATGGGTTACAAATTCCAGTTCGTCACGCTGGCTGGCTTCCACGCCCTGAACCTGAGCATGTTCGATCTGGCGCGCGGCTACGCGGCCTCGGGCATGGCGGCCTACGCGAAACTGCAAGAAGCGGAATTTGATCGCGCGCGCGATGGCTACACTGCTATCAAGCATCAACGTTTTGTCGGCACCGGCTATTTTGATGAGATTACGCAGTTGGTTTCAAACGGCGCCAGCTCGACGGTGGCACTGGCCGGGTCCACCGAAGAGGCGCAATTCGCCTAGATTGGCGCTCGGAGATTCACCTTATTGACGGCGGCGTCGGATACCGTCGATGATTCAGTGAAGGCGAGTCTCCGGATGAAAGTTAGGGCCCCAAGCAAAGCCACTTCCGTAGCGGTCGAGTACTTTCTCTACGCTGTCGTCATTATCGAAACGGCGATCGCAGCGTTTGGGTACAAGGCGATTGCGCAGGCTGTTCAGCTTTGGCCGGCGGCAGCAACTTACCTAGCGGTAGTTTATTTGGGAGTTCTCGGATGGGTGTTTTATCAGCTGAACCGGCTGCACAGCCAGCGAAAGGCTGGGGTGGCTGCCAGCGCGCAGGTGCGGCATGAGGCACCTGCCGGCGACCAACCCGCGGCACTAGCCTCGCCCGCTTCAGCCCGCCTTCTCTTCGGCTTCACGCGCACTCAGCTGGCGATCGTCTTGCTGGTTTTTCTAGCCGCAATGAAGGTTTTCAGTTGGGCGCTTTCTAACCTGGCGAGACCTTAGGCAGCGGCCGGCGCGGGATGGTTCTTGAGCAGGCGGCTGACGGTCTCGGAAGGCTGCGCGCCGTTCTTCAACCAATACTGGATGCGCTCGTGCTTGAGGTCCACGGCAGGCGGCTGGCTGACTGGATTGTACGTGCCCACCACCTCCACGGCGCGGCTGTCGCGCGCGCGAACCTTGTCAATCACCACCACACGATAAGTCGGCTTTTTCTTGGCGCCAAAACGCGCCAGTCGAATCATTAACATTTCTCTCCTACTGTACCATCGGCAGCTTGAGTTTGCCCAGGCGCTTGCCCAGGAACCCGCCGCCGGTTATGCTTTTCATCATTTTGCGCGCCTGCGCGTACTGTTTGAGCAGCGCATTGACTTCCTGCACGCTGGTGCCGCTGCCTTTGGCGATGCGGCGGCGGCGCGCACCGTTGATGATCATGTGGTTGGCGCGTTCCTTGGAGGTCATCGAGTCGATGATGGCCACCACGCGCGTGATTTCGTTCTCGTCCACCTTGACGTCTTTGAGCTGCTTGATTGGCCCCAGGTTAGGCATCATGCCGAGCAGCGATTCGAGCGGACCGAGCTTGCGGATCTGGCGAAGCTGATCCCTGAAATCCTCCAGCGTAAACTCGTTTTCGAGCAGCTTGCGCTGCATCTCTTCCGTCTTTTTCTGATCCATGGTCTCTTCGACCTTTTCGATCAAAGAGAGCATGTCGCCCATGCCGAGGATGCGCTGCGCCACGCGGTCAGGATGGAAGGGTTCCAATGCGTCGAATTTCTCGCCCACGCCGACGAACTTCAACGGCTGGCCGGTGATGCTGCGGATCGAGAGCGCTGCACCGCCGCGGGCATCGCCGTCCATCTTGGTCAGAATGACCCCGGTGATGCCGAGGCGCTTGTGGAACTCGTCGGCGGATTTGACGGCGTCCTGACCGGTCATGGCGTCGGCGACGAACAGGACTTCGGTGGGCGCGAGCAATTCTTTCAGTTCTTGCAGCTCCTGCATGAGCTGGTCGTCGATGTGCAGGCGGCCGGCGGTGTCTACCAGGAGCGTGTCGCGTCCGGTCTGGCGGGCTTCGCGCAGGGCCGAGCGGGCGAGTTCGATTGGCTTCGTTTCCTCCGGGGTGCCTTCGTAGATGGGGAGCTTGATGTCGCGCGAGATCACGTTCAATTGCTGGCGCGCGGCGGGGCGGTAGACGTCGACCGAAACCATGAGCGGGCTATGGCCGTTTTTCGAGAGCCAGCGCGAAAGCTTGCCGGTGGTGGTGGTTTTGCCGGAGCCTTGCAGGCCGACGATCAGGATGTTGGTGGGGGGCTCGTTGGCGGTGCGGAGTTTGGAGGTGTGGCTGCCCAGCGTCCGGACCATCTCGTCGCGGACGATCTTGACCACCTGCTGAGTGGGAGAAAGCGCGGTGAGCACTTCCTGGCCCATGGCTTTTTCCTTGATATTTTCGATGAATTGCTTGACGACGCGGAAGTGGACGTCGGCCTCAAGCAGCGCCACGCGGATTTCGCGCAGGGCGGCTTCCATATTTTCGGCGCTCAATTTTCCTTCGCCGCGCAGGTTTTTGAAAACGCGCTGCAGCTTATCAGATAAGTTATCGAACATGAAGAACTTCGGAGGCCTCGGACGTGAGGACGACTGAGACCATTATAACGGTATGGAGGGAGAGGGCGAGGGGCGGCCGACCGGGTGGTGTTCGCCTATTTGACGCATTCCGCTGTATTGCGGTTTATCGCTTCGCTGAAAGGTCAAACACCTCCGCGACTCCAGCGCGGCTGGCGCGTCGAACGAGCGCTCGATCAAACGAAACGAACCCACAGGCCGCCGGGCGGCTAGTTAGATGCATGGCGTCGGCAAGTGAGACTCCATGGGCCGTGAGTGCGAGGGCGGCGGATACTGCCGGTTCATCTTCAATTTGCACGTTCTCAAGGCCGATTATCTTTAGGAGCCCTTCGCGGATGGTGAGCTGCTCAAAACCGTAGGCAGCGCCGAGCACCCAGACGGTTTCGAGGAGAACCGTCTTGGCGATCCATATGGGTTCCGCAGTGAACAAAGCAACCGCCGTGGCAGCCTGCTCCTTGTGATCTCCGGTTAGAAACCGGACGAGCACGTTAGTATCGACCGCTAGCATGGCGTCGCGCGACGGCTCGGCGAATCGCAGCGTCCATTTCCTCGATCGTTTTCGCTTTGCCGCGCTTTGGGTGCAGGCATCCCGCAACATCTTCTATCTTGATGGGCGGGAAACGCCGGGCGGGGCGGAGAAGAATTCCGCCGGCGGTTTCTTCAACCGTGAATTCGGTGCCGGGTCCCCAGGCGTGAGCAGAACGAATCTCCTTGGGCAGGACGATTTGGCCTTTGGTGGAGAGCTTGGTGGTCTGCATTTGGTAAGACTCTAGTAAGATTATCGCAGAAATTCCACGAGAACCGCTCCGCCTGGTGAGCCCCATCGCGACGTCTATGTAGCGCCGAGACCGTTCTTCGCCAAGAATTCGCGGATCACGGTGTAGATGTGGGTGCGCTCCTCGCGTGTGAACCCGCCGTGCTTGCCGCCGGGGACGGTGACCAATTGATTGGGGACGCCAGCTTTCGTGAGTGCTTCGGTGAGGCGGACAGAGTGCTGATAGGGCACGGTCGGGTCGGCGTCTCCTTGGATGGCGAGGACCGGCGGCAGCCCCGGCCGTACATAGGTCAGCGGTGAGACGCGGCGAGCAATCTCGTCCCGATTCGGAAGGCTGCCCAGCCACGCGACGGCGTAAGTCTTGCGGTTAGGACCCTCCAGCAAGTCATTGACGTCGGCGATGCCGTACCAGTCGATGATCGCGGCCACTTTGGGGAGTGGCGCGCCCGGGCATTGGTTATCCAGACCAGCGCTTTCCGGAATCATTCCGGTGGTCAGCGCCAGATGACCACCCGCCGATTCCCCGGTAACGACCAGACGATTGACGTCGATGTTGTAGGTCTTGGCTTGCGCGGCCACGAATCGCAACGCGCACAGGCAGTCTTCGACAGCGGCGGGCGCCACTGCGACGCGTCCCAGCCGGTACTCGACATTGACGACATTCCATCCCATCTCGAGCCACGGAAAAATGGAGAGCACCGACTGTTCCTTGGAGCCGCCCACCCAGCCGCCGCCGTGGATAAAGATGAGCGTCGGTTGGGGGCCCGTAGCGTCGCGTCGTTTGTAGATGTCGAGCTTCGATTCGTAATTGGTCGCGGTCACATAAGTGATGTTGGGAAACACCTGGTACTCGTTGAGCGCATGCGTGGCCCAGGTTGCCGAGGGGGACAACTGCGCCAGGGCCGGATGCACGGTCGCGGCGAGCAGGACCAGGGCCAGAGAACTCAAAATCGCCATTCGTCGCATATCTTTTTCTCCTTTCGAGATTGCTGGAGCGATTCTATCGCAACCACGGGAGCCCTTCTCGGCAGCCCAAGCATCAACAGATCGTCTGATCGGCACCCGGCGACACGGCGACTCTGAAGTACCGGGCTTTCTGCATCGCATACAGAGTAATGGTCATAGGTGACGTGCCGCTGTACGTACCTCGCCAAGCCTTAACGGCGCGGGATGTCTCGGGCGAGGTTCTGAGCTCCGCTGGTACCGGGTCTAGTGTGGTTTGCGCAACGAGTGTCCAACCGTCGGACGCCGCCGGTAGAGCCTCCAGCCGTGGTGTGAAATAGCCCCGGCTCAACTCGATTACAACGCCTGCAATGAGGACGATCCAGAGACGTCTCATCGGCGTTCCCTACTGCACGTCGTAAGTGTGGATGTCCTGGCCTTGAAGATATTTGTCGAACCAAGCCACGATGTGTTCCAGGCGCTCCACGCGATGGCGTGGCATCCCCGAGCGCGACAGTTCGTGCGTTTCGCCCGGAAAACGCACCATCACGGTCGGAATCTTGCGGTATTTCAGCGCGCGGAACATCTGCTCGCCGCCAGACGTCGGAGGCGTCCTGTAATCCGATTCGCCCTCGATCAGCATCAATGGCGTGGTGACCTTATCGATATAGGTGATGGGCGAACGCGCCTTGAAGTCGGCCTGCTGCTCCCAGGGCGCTCCGCGGAACCAGTTAGGCGTGAACAGCGTGAAATCGGCCGTGTACCAGAAGTCCGACCAATCGGCGATGGAGCGCTGCGAGACTGCGGCCTTGAAGCGCGTAGTCTGGCCGATCACCCAGTTGGTGAGTAGCCCACCGCCCGAGCCGCCCGTGACACCCAGCTTTTCCGGATCCACCCAGCCGCGCTTGATCAGGTCATCGACGCCGGCCATCAGGTCCTTGTAGTCGTCGCCGGGGTAATGATATTGGATGACGTTGCCGAAATCCTGGCCGTAGGTTGTGCTGCCGCGCGGATTCGGATAGAGCACCACGTAACCTTTCGCCGCCATCCACTGGATTTCGTGATCGAACGTGTACCCGTATGCAGCGTGCGGACCGCCGTGGATGTTGAGGATGAGAGGATATTTCTTGCCCTCTTGAAAATCGGGCGGGCGCTGCACCCAGGCCTGGATGCGTCGGCCATCGAAGCTCTTGTACCAGAGCATGATCGGTTCCGTGAGGTTGAGCTTGGAGAACAATTCCTCATTGATGTTGGTGAGGCGGCTCATCAGGTGCGCGCTGACGTCCAGGATGTAAAGATCGCCGATGTTGGTGGGCGTTGAAATAAGCAGCGCGGCTTTGGAGGCGTCCGGCGTGGCGTTATAAGCGAATATGTCGTGGTCGCCTTCGGTGACTATCTCGACTTTTCCGGTTTCCGCGTCGATGCGCTTCAGGTTCGACCGGCCTTCCTCCGCCGCATCGACGTAGACGAAACGCCCGTCCGAGCTCCAGAAGGGATGTGACGGCCCGCCGCCGCGCGGAGGCGCTTGATCGCCGCCGACACCGCCGCCGATATCGAAGTCGTAAGCCGCGGTAAGGTTCTTCGGCGCCGAGCCCGGCTGAAGCGAGGTGATGAACAGATCCGGCTGGCTGTAGGAGCGCTCCACGCCGTCCTTGCCGAGATCGATGGATCCGGTGATCGCCATGCGCGTGCCGTCCGGGCTCAGCGCCATTTGTTCAATCCCTCCATCCAGTCCGGCGATCTTGGTAGGATCGCCGCCACTGGCTTTCACAACATACAAATCGGTGTGCGGCGTTTCGTAGTATGGCTCCAGCACGCGGCGCGACGTGAAATAAATCTGCGAGCTGTCGCGCGACCAGACGATATCGTTTTCACTGAATTCACCCCTAGTTACTTCTTTGGGTTTCTTGACGTCTCCGGGCTTCTCCGGAATTTCGACTTGCCAGATATGGTTGGGCCGGTCCGGGTCCAGATAGCCGGCGCCGTTGAAACGATACGCGGCCCTGGTGATCACGCGCACGTCGCTCTTCTCCTCGGCGTCCTTTTTCTTATCGAAGTCGGCCGAAACCGTTGTAGAGGAGAACGCAATGCTGCGCCCGTCGGGCGACCACACCGGACTTGACGCGCCCTTGGGAAGATCGGTCAACGGTCGCGCTTCACCGCCTTCCATGGCGAGCAGGTAGATCTGCGCCGGCTGTGGCTTGCCATCTTTTTCTGTCGCCCGCACGAACGCCAGCAGCTTGCCATCGGGCGACCATTGCGGGGAGGAATCGCGCGGGCCGCTGGTCAACTGGCGCGCCGGGCCGCCGCTGGACGGGATCATCCACAGCGCGGTTTCGTAACCGTCGTGCTTCGCGTTGACGTTGACGTGCGTGTAGACGATGCGCGAGCCGTCAGGCGATATGCGGGGGTTGGCAATCCACTGGAATGAATACAGGTCGGACTCAGCGATCGGCCGGCGGTCGGCGGCGGGAATCGAAACGGCGATCGACAAGCCGAACGCAAGCGCAACGAGGGAGTGTGTGCGGGTCATCGTCTCGCATTGTAGCGCCGATGTGCAGCCTATGATCTTCAGAGCAACCCAGCGATTGCGACGGTGCCGCTGGCGGCCGGAATCTTCCTCGCGTAATCGGCCACGGTGTTCAGATCGGCTATGATTTGACCCGGCGGCAGATCGCCGACAGCTTGCGGGGCAGCGCCTGGCGCGAATTCGCTGCTCCCGCCGCCCTTGGGTCCCATGCCCGACAGAAGGTCGGGGGCGATCGCGATGTAGCCAGCTTCGGCCAACTCATCGGCCAGGCATTGTACCCAATCGGTAAGGCCTTGATCGCCGTGGATGATCAAAATCACTGGCGTTTTATGGCTGACTTCGGGATACACCACGAAAGTGTCCACCGTGCGATCGCCGTGTTTGAGGTAGATCCACTCCTGATGACGCGACGATTTTTCCAGGCGATCGCGCGCCCACTGCTGCGCGAAGCATGTCGCGCAACACAGAGCGTAGGCGATGATGAGGCGTCGCATGAGGCAAAAAACTCAGGATACCAGCGGGGCGCTAGAATGCCTATTGGATGAATACCCAGGCCGATTCGCTGGTGCGGCTGCTGCACCAAGGAGCGCTGACACCTTGGATGCTGGCCGCGGCTCTCGGCATCGCCTTCGCACTGGGCGCCGCACACGCGCTGACGCCTGGCCACGGCAAAACCATCGTGGCGGCATACCTGGTGGGGTCGCGCGGCACGCTCCGGCACGCGGCGTTCTTGGGCGCGATGGTCACCTTCACGCATACGGTCAGCGTTTTTCTGCTGGGAATGGCCACGCTGTTCCTGTTTCAATACGTCGTTCCGGAGAAGATCACGCGCGTCCTGGGCGCCGTCTCAGGACTATCGATCGTCGTGATCGGAGGCTGGATGCTGTACCGGCGCCTGCGCGCCCGGCATCCGCATTCCCACCAGCATCATCACCATCATCACGAGCATGACCATCATCACTCCCATGCGCACGACCATGATCACGGCCACTCTCATGATCACGGCAGCCACACCCATTCCCACTTGCCGGAGGAAATCTCGTGGTCGGGCTTGGTGGCTCTGGGCGCCAGCGGCGGCCTGGTGCCTTGCGAATCAGCGCTGGTGCTCCTGCTCACCGCAGTGGCGATGCGGCGCGTGGGACTAGGGCTGGTGCTTCTAGTATTCTTCAGCCTCGGGCTCGCCATCGTTCTGATGGGCATCGGTGTGTTAGTTATCTATGCCAAGAATCTTTTGCCCGATAGCGCGCGCGAAAGGCGAGGTTTTTTCCGCTGGATGCCGGTGGCTTCCGCCGCTGTCGTGCTGGTGTTGGGCGTGCTGATGACAGGCGTCTCGCTGGGCTGGATCCGCCCCTCCTGGATGACCGGCTAACGCGCGGGTGACGCCTCTTTCAACACCTCGCGCACTGCCTGCTTGATCTGCTCCCGCTGCTCCGGCGATATCTGCGGGAGCAGGTAGACCAGCTGGCTGGATGGCGTCAGGTCGATGTGCGCCTCTCCGAAGCGCATCTTGATCCTCCGATTCATCTCGCGTCCCACCACCCACTGCTGGCTCGGCAGCGTTTTGATGCGAGCCTTGAGCACCACCGCGGAGTTGGAGAGCTGATCCACTCCCCAGATCTCGAGCGGCGCCAGGATCACCGACCGGTACGGCTCTTCATCGGCAAGCGCATCGGCCAGTTCCTTGAGTACAGCCACGGCTTGATCGGTATCGCTCTGATAGGAGATCCCGAGGCTAAAAACGTAATAAGAAAATTCGCGCGTCAAGTTCGACAAGCTCTGGATGCTGCCGTTTGGAAAAATATGCGCCGCGCCATCCTCGCCGCGCAGCACCGTGGTGCGAAGATTGATCTCCTCCACCAGCCCGCCTTTACCATTGATGACCGCGATGTCGTTGACGCGAATTTGATTTTCCAGCATGAGAAACAGCCCGCCCAGCACGTCCTTCACGATGTTCTGCGCGCCGAAGCCGATGGCCACGCCGATCACGCCCGCCCCCGCCAGCAGCGGCCGGACGTCGAAGTTCATTTCCTTCAGGATCATGAGCCAGGCGATGGTCCAGATGAGCACCAGCAGAGCTTTTCTAGTGAGCCCCGAGATGGTGTTCGCGCGCTTTTCGAGTTCGATCTCGTTGCCGCCTCCGGCGCGCAGCATCATCTTGACGGTGTATTTGCGCACGCCGCGAAGCAGGCGGCTGACTATCAGGGTCCCGACGTAGGCGAAAACCAGGATGACGGCGATGCGGATGGCGTTGACGAGAAAGACATCCAGGTGAAGAAAGTCGGTCCGGATCGACATGTATCCATGATAGTGGCCGTTGGCGGGGCCGATCGGCTCGCTAGCTGTTCACCGCATCTGACGGAATCAGCGGCACGCCCGTCGCGATCGTCAATCAGACCTTCGCCGAGCAGGTTTGGCCGGACGAAACGCCCATGCTGAACGCCAGAGCGCTGCTCACCACGGTGTATATAGTCGTGTTTGCGCCGATTCCAAGTGCTAGCGCAATCACCGAGACAATGGTGAGGCCGGGACTGTGGGCCAGCGTGCGGGCCGCGTAGCGCACGTCCCGCCAGAGAGTTTCCAGCCAGGTGAAGGTCCACAAATCGCGGCAGGCTTCTTTGATCGCAGTTGCATTGCCGAAATGGGCGGCGGAAGAGCCCTCTTCCTCGGCCTGCATTTCCTGGTGAAAGCGCAGCTCGTCTTCAAGATCGCGATCGAGCTGCTCGCGCCGCCAAAGGGCGCGCCAGCGTTTTAAGAAAAAATTCATGCGGTTCCCATCACTTGTCCGATGGCCCGCGCCAAGCGGCCCCAGACTGCTGGCTTCTTTCGCGAGTTGTTTCCGGCCAAGCGCGGTCAGGCGGTAATACTTGGCGCGCCGGTTATTGGCCGATTGGCCCCATTCGGAATCGATCAGGCCGTCGAGTTCCAGCCGATGTAACGCCGGATATAGCGAACCTTCTTCGACGCGCAGCACATCCTCCGAGGTTTGCTTGATGAATTGCGCGATGCCATAGCCATGCTGGCGGCCGCTCGTCAGGGTCTTGAGGATGAGCATGTCGAGCGTGCCCTGCACTAGTTCGCCGCGTGCTCCCTGCCTGTTCCCCATAGACGCTTGATAGGAGTATGCACGCGACTGGGTGCGTTGTCAAGAGCTAGAAACGATACAAGCGGGCGGGATTATCAACCAGGATCTTTTTGCGGACATTCGGGTCGGGCGCCCACAGCGCGAGCTGATTGAGCAAGCGGCCATCGTCGATCTGGAGCAGCGGCGAGATCTCAGTCGCTCGGCGCGCTGAGGAAGGAGTCGAGTTGGGATGCGGCCAGTCGGTACCCCAGACGATGCGGTCGGGATTGGCCGCGATTAACGCTTTCGCGAACGGCACAACATCCGGATAGTCGGGCGCCTGTGTCGAGGCGCGATAGGCTCCCGACAGTTTGACGTACGCCTGACCGGAGCGAACCAGATCGATGAGATCCCGCCAGCCGGGTTGCATAAGCCCGAGCGAGGCTTGCGCGCCGCCAAAATGATCGAAGACAACCGGAACCGGAGAGGCCTGAAGCAGGTCCTTGATGGCCGCTATCACTGCCAGGCTGGTGTACATCTGGATGTGCCAGTTGCGATGCCGCATGCGTTCGACCGCTGCCTGGAACCGCCGCCGTGCCAGTGCCGGATCGTTCTGCCCGGTAGTCGCGAGGTTAAGTCGAATGCCTCGGAATCCGGCGCGCTCCATCGCTTCCAGATCGCTGTCCGGTGTGTTGTCATCAATGACCGCGACTCCGCGCGCCGAGGCGCCTCGGGCTTTCATCCCATAAAGCGTCGCTGAATTGTCCGTCCCGTAGACGCTCGGCGTTACGATGACGACGCGCTGGATGTGCAGCGCGCGGTGCAACATGGACATCTCTTCTGGCGAGGCGGGCTCAGGAGTATAGACGCGGTTTTGGGCGAAGGGAAATTTCGCCGGGTCGCCGAAGATGTGGGTGTGGCAATCGCAGGCACCGGCGGGGATGTCGAAGTTCACCCGTGTTGCCGGCTGCGAGGCTTTGGCGAAGCCTGGGCGAGCGCGGAACAACATTCCGGCGCCCATGGCTTTGGAGAACAGGTCGCGGCGAGTCAACATGGCAGCTACGAGATCCGTAACAGCTTGGCCGCGTTGCCGCTCAAAATCGCTTCACGGTCGGAATCGGTAAGGCCTGGCGTCGCCAGAACATGCTCCACCGCAGTGCTTATCCACGGAAACGGGTAGTCAGTGCCCAACACGATCTGGCTGGCGCCGACTTCGGCTGCCAGATGCCGCAGGCCTTCGGGAGTGAACACCAGCGAGTCGAAGTAAAGCTGCTTCAGGTATTCGCTGGGATGCTTCTTTAGTGTCTTATTGCAGGAATTGGGAAACGTCAGGCAGCCGCGATCGGATCGCGCCGCGTAGGAAGGCAGGTATCCGCCACCGTGCGCGGCGCAGATCTTTAGGGCGGGGAAGTGGTCCAGCGTTCCATCGAAAATCAAATGCGACAGCGCGATGGTGGTTTCAAGCGGATTGCCGATTACGTTGGACAGAAATCCATTCCCTTGGAGCCGCTTCTGCAGTTCCGGCACGCCTTGCGGATGAATGAAGACCGGGATGCCAAGCTCCTCGGCTTTGGCCCAAAATGGATCGAACTTCGGCGCCGATAGCTCCTCGCCGTTTACGCTTCCGCCGAGTGAAACGCCGCGCAGCCCGAGTTTGTTTACGGCTTCTTCCAATTGCTCGACAGCGAGATCGGGATATTGAATAGCGACGGTCGCAAAGGCCAGCAGGCGATCTGAATGTGTAGCGCACAGTTCTGCCAGTTTTTCATTTTGGATTTGAACGATGCGGCGCGCCAGATCGCGCTCAGCCGAGTACCAGAAGGGGTTAATACTCAGCACTTCGATGTCAATGCGCTGCTCGTCCATGGGATGAAAGCGCGCGGGCCCGATGAGTAGCGGATCTTGAGCCGGCGTTTTGCGTCCCATCAATTCCATGGCTTCGGGGATGACACAGTGGGCGTGGAAGTCGATCACTTTGACGCGTCGTCCGCCCAGCATTACAGGGCCGCGCGAAGTTCGCCCCGTCTGCCCAAAGGCCCTGGCGCAGCGCGAGACGCAGCAACCGGTGAAGACGACGCCGGCCGCGCTCGCGGCGTCGCGCAAAAACACACGACGGTTGAGCATGGCTTACAGTGTATCAATGGGCAGCTTTCCTCCGGCCGTCTCAAGCTGGGGAGAATTGGCTCGCAAGGAGGCGTCATGCGTCACCTATTATTGATTTTGGGCTTCGCCGGTGTGATGACCGCGCAGTCCGTGCCGCGGTCCGCCGACGGTCATCCACTGCTGGAGGGCATCTGGAATTCAGCCAGCCTCACGCCCTTGCAGCGCCCCGCCGGTCTCGGGACCAAGGAGTTTTACACCGAAGCGGAAGCGGCGGCGTACGAAAAGAAGCGCGTGGATGAGGCCAATCGCGACCGGCGCGACGGGCCGCCTGAGGTGGACGTGGGTCGCTCGTACAACGAATTATTCTACGATCGCGGCACCAAGCTGGCGCCAAACCGCCGCACCTCGCTCATCGTGGATCCACCTAACGGGAGAATTCCTTCGATGACGCCCGAAGCCCAAGCCAGGCTCCAGGCCGACCAGGCTTATTTTGCGGCGCATCCCGCCGATGGACCCGAGGACCGGCCGCTGCCCGACCGCTGCTTGATGTTTTCGCAATCCGGTCCGCCCATGATCCCCGGCAATTACAACAACAACTATCAGATCGTACAGACTCAAGACAGCATCGTGATTTTGGCCGAGATGGGCAACCAGGTCCGCGTGATTCCGCTGGACGGCCGCGCGCCGCTGCCCGCCAGCATCGAAGAATGGCAGGGAGAGTCGCGCGGGCATTGGGAAGCCGACACGCTGGTGGTGGAGACCTCGAATTTCCGCTTCAATGAACGCAGCCGCTTTGGGGTGCAGTACGACAACGGGCTCACGGATCAGAATCTGCACATCACCGAGCGCTTCACGCGCAGCGGGCCGGAGGCCATCACCTATCGAGCGACCATCAGCGATCCCACCGTGTACACGCGGCCATGGACTTTCGAAGTTGTTATGCAGCGCGCCGAGGGTCCGCTGTATGAGTACGCCTGTCACGAAGGGAACTACGGATTGGCGGGCGTTCTGGCAGGAGCGCGGGCGCAGGAAAAAGCTGCCGCTCGGAAGGATATGGATCCTGATTCGGGGTTCCGTTTGCCTTTGCCCAAGCGCGAGGAATTGGACGATCAGGGCAGGAAATTCTACGACGAAATTAGCAGTCAGGATGGGCGGAACATTGCCGGCCTGCGCGGGCCGATGGGGATCCGGTTGTACAGTCCCAAGCTAGGCGAATTGCAGCGCGAACTGAATCAGTACCTGCGATTTGAAGCCGGGCTGAGCGGGCCGGTCCGCGAGCTGGCCATTCTTGTCACGGCGCGCGAGACGGACAACCAGTTCGAATGGGCCGCGCATGAGCCGGTGGCGCGCAAGGAAGGACTCGGCGAGGCGGCGATCGACGCGGTAAAGAACCACAAAAGCGTCGCGGGCCTTGCCGACGATCAGGCCACGATCATTCAGTTGGGCCGCGAGATTTTCGAAGAGAAACAAGTCACGCAAGAGACATTCAATCGAGCCGTGAATTCCTTCGGCAAGCAAGGGCTAGTCAACGTCGTGTCGCTAATGGGCTCCTACGCGTCCACAGCAGCCCTGCTGAAAACGTTCGGCATGCAATTACCCGCGGGCGTGAAGGCGCCGCTGCCTTAGGGCGACTTTGTTGAAGATGCTGGTGCATGAGGGACTGCGGCGCGAAGCGAGGCGTTAGCTATGCGTCGACGACGGTTCTGTTGAGGCCGTTCGACAGGAGTTGCTACAGGACGTGAAGGCGCCGCTGCCCCGAGCTGACTTACGGGATCTTGACTCCCAGCCGGTCGGCGATGAAGCTCATTTGATCCACCTGCTGGTCGATTACTTTGTCCACCGACCCGATGCCGCTATGCCCGCCTTTGGTGTCGTAGCGCAGGATGATCGGGTTGTCCGAACCATTGTCAGCCTGCATCAGAGCGGCCATCTTGCGGGCGTGGGCCGGGTCGACGCGCGTGTCGGAGTCGCCCGTGACGAACATGATGGGCGGATATTTCGTGCCCTTGTGGACGTTCTGGTAGGGCGAGTATTTGAGCAGATATTGGAACTGCTTGGGATCATCGGCCGAGCCGTACTCGGCGGTCCACCAGGAGCCCACCGACATCTTCTGAAAGCGCAGCATGTCCAGCAACGGTGCGCCGCAGACGATGGCGCCGAATAGATCCGGGCGCTGCGTCATCATGGCGCCCATCAGCAGTCCGCCGTTCGATCCGCCTTGAATCGCGAGCTTCGAAGGGTTGGTGTACTTATTCTGAATGAGCCACTCGGCCGCCGCGATGAAATCGTCGAAGACGTTCTGCTTCTTTTCGAACATCCCGGCATGGTGCCAGGCCTCGCCGAATTCTCCACCGCCGCGCAGGTTTGGCTGCGCGAACACGCCGCCATGCTCGGTCCACCAGGCCGCGATCGCGGAAAACTGCGGTGTCAGAGAGATGTTGAATCCGCCGTACGCGGTCATCAACGTGGGCCGATTTCCATCCAGCGTCAGGCCTTTGCGGGCGACGATGAACATCGGGACCTTGGTTCCGTCTTTGGATGGATACCAGACCTGCTTCACCTCCATGTCGCCGGTATGGATCGGAACCTTGGGCTGGAACCAGAGATCCTCTTTGCCGGTCGACACCAAATAGCGATAAGCGCTGGTGGGAACGACGAAAGAGGTGAAATCGAAGAACAGCTCGTTGTCAGTCCAGCGGCCGCTCAAAGGAGACGCGGAGCCGATGCCCGGCAGCTTGAAATCGCCCAGATCTTTGCCGTCGATGTCGAACTGTTTGATTCGCGTGACCACATTGTCGAGATAGCTGACGTACAGACGGCCGCCGGCCGCGGACACGCCATCGATGGCGAGCTTGCCTTCGGGCACGATTTCTTTCCAATGATCGTGCGTGGGATTCTTCAGATCGGCGCGGAAGATGCGGCGGTTGGGAGCATTCCAGTTGGTGGTGAGGATCAGCGAGTCGCCCGCGAAATCAGGATCAAACTCTGCCTCGATGTCCTTAGTGACGGTCACGATCGGGCCATTATGCTCCACATCCTTCACATAAATTTCGTTCTTCTTCGCCGGCACGCCATCGGCGACGATCAGCACTAGCCAGCGCCCGTCTTCTGAAAGTCCGGAGCTGATCAGTTGCGTCGGTCCATAGCCGCTTCCAAAAATCTCCTTGTCGGCGGAGGCCGGAGTTCCCATGGCGTGGTAATAAACACGTGAACCTTTGGCCGGAATCACGGAATAGTAAACGCCGGTTTTGTCGGGTTTGATGGAGAAGCCGCTGAAACGGCCGCGCGGGATCACATCGGACAGCGGCTTGCGCGTCGCGACTTCCAGGAAGTGGACCTCGCTCTCATCCTCGCCGCCTTTGCGGATGCCGTAAGCGATCAGGCTGCCATCGCGCGAAATGCCCATGTAACTCACCGACGAAGTCGGGTCGGTTGTAACCGTCTTGGGGTCCACCAGCACTTCGTCTTTGCCGCTGTAGCCCTGCCGCATGCACAGCGACGCGCGGTCTTCGCTCGCCAGGCGGCGGCTGAAAAAGTAGCGGCCGTTGCGAGCCGCCGGCGCACTCATGCTGTCGATTTTCAGCAGCGCCTCGAATTCTTTCTTGAGCAGCGCGCGGCCGGGCAAGGCGTCCAGATAGGTGCGCGCATACTTCTCCTGGGCCTCCAGCCACTGGCGGGTCTGGGGACTGTTCTGGTCTTCCAGCCAGCGGTACGGATCGGTGATCTTGACTCCGTGGATGTCGTCGGTGACTGGTTCGGATTTGGTGGGAGGGGGCATAAGTTTCGCGGCGTACAGCAGCGTGGCCGTGAGGGCTAGTCCAGCGGCCGGAACCATCTTTCGCATACGAATTTAACCTCGTTGGCTCGATTATCCCAGGTTTGAAGCAGACTTCGGCCTCGTGCCCGGCCCTAAGCCAAAGTGAACGGAAACGGATTGCCGTCTTCGCGGGGCATCCGCTTGGACGACACGATCCCGGCCACAGGAACGCGGACGAGCGACTGCGAATTCTCCCAAGGACTGGGAAAGAGGCGGATCGCGGCGCCTACTTTGGAGGCCTCCAGATCCGACGCTTCTAGTTGTGTGACGAATCCCACCAGGTACTCGGTTCCATCGGACGCTTTGTGCACTTCGAAGCTGTGGTAGCCCTGCTTAGAAAACAGCGGCACCTCCGGCTGGCCCGGAGCGTAGGTGAAGCCGTAGACGCCATTCGGCAGATGCGCGGCCGAAGAGCCCTCTTCGGCGGGCAGCAGAGGCCGGACATTGTGACGGGCGCGCAGAGCTTCCAACTCATGGGAGAACATCCGTGCAGGCTCAGAGGGCGCAACTGGCGCGGCAGATGGAGAACCCGGAGACGTGCTCATATCCGTGTGAAAATAAAATAACACAAGGAATTTTCGATATGCCAGCCATTCCCAATGCCCCACCCGAGGCCGCTATAGAGAGCCTGCCGCCCGTTCCGTTGACGATTGAAGGCGCTAGCGTCCTGCACCAGATGCTGCGCGTTCGCTGGACCGCGTGGAAGGCGTTGACGGCGGCTCAGCGCTCGGAAATCGTCCAGGAAGCCGCACTGGTGCTGGGCGAAATGGAGCGCAATGCATCCGGTCAGAGCGCGGCGTACTCGCTGCTCGGGCACAAAGGCGATTTGATCCTGGTGCATTTTCGCAACTCCTTCGACGAACTCGGCCATACCGAAAAGCGGCTGGCCCAGCTCCGGCTGTGGGACTATCTGGAACCAGCGACATCGTATCTATCGGTGGTGGAGCTGGGGTTGTACGAATCCAGCCAGAAGACCTATCACGCGCTGGCGGATCGCGGCATCCAGCCATTTTCTGAAGAATGGAACGCCGAGATCGAACAGGTGCTGGCGCGCCAGCGCGAGGCCATGCGTCCGCGGCTCTACCCTGAAGTGCCGCCGTACAAATACATCTGCTTTTACCCGATGGACCGCAAGCGCGGCGAGGAGAAGAACTGGTACACGCTGCCCATGGCCGAACGCCAGCGCCAGATGCACGAGCACGGGATGATCGGGCGGCGCTACGCGGGCGAAGTGAAGCAGATCATTTCAGGATCGATCGGCTTCGACGATTGGGAGTGGGGCGTGGACCTGTTCGCCGACGACCCGCTGGTTTTCAAGAAGCTGATCTACGAGATGCGCTTCGATGAGGTAAGTGCGGTATATGCGCTGTTCGGTTCGTTCTACGTCGGCATCCGCTGTCCGGCCGCGGAGCTGGCGAACTGGCTCGCGGTTTAGGCTCATACCTCGATCGGAAATCCACTGCGTGATTCCCCAGACCACGCCAGTCTCACGCGCTGCTCTTTTGAGCGCGCTTCCAGCGTAACGCCGATCATCGCCAGGGCCAATTGCAGCGCTTGAAATTTGTCGATTCCCGCGGCGTATAGGATTTTTTCGGAGCCCAGACCGCGTATCCGCCACGGGCAATAATAGCCGCTTTGATCCTCGAACTCTTGCGGCGCGCCCAGTTCACCCATGACTTCTCTGGCGTTTTCCGCGATAGTCAGACTTCTCTCCGCGATAACCTGTCCAAGTGTGGTTAGCTCCATAGCTACTTGCTCCTGGCCAAGTCAGCCGAGGCGCCTTCGGCGTCGCCGAGCGCTTTTTTGGTTACCGCGCGATTCTTGTAGGCGTTGGTGTAATTGGCGTCCAAGCGGATCGCATCGTTGAAGTCAGCCAGCGCATGCTGATAGTCGCGGGCGCGCAGGTAAGCATAGCCGCGCGCGTTATAGGCGCGAGCCAGATCAGGCTTCAGGCGGATGGCTTCGGTCAGTTCCGCGATGGCATCGGGGTAATTTCCGGATTCAGTGAGGGCGCGGCCCCGGCGCTCGTGCTCTTCGGCGGAAGCGAGGGGCGCGGGTAACGCCTTTGGCTGGGGGCGCGGGGCGTCTGTAGTGAGTGTTTCCGGCGAGGTAATCGGCACGCTTAAGGTTTCAACGCGAGGGCGGGAGTTGCCTGGGTTGACTAATCCTGAGGCGTCGGTAACGGGCGAGGGCACTGCGGGTTGCGTTGCGTGAGCTTCCAAAGTGGCAGGGGCCGACGACGCCGCCGCTTCGGCCAGCTTCTCCTCGGCCTTCTTCAACACATCGGCCGCTTCTTGATAGCTGGGCCTGAGCCGCAGCGCCTCCTGCATGTCCGCGCGAGCTTTCGAGTAATCGCCCATTAAGTAGTACGCGCTTCCACGCGCGTATCTGGCCTCCGGAAGCTCCGGCGCCAACTCGATCGCCTTGGTGCGATCCGCGATGCCCTTGTCATGCATTCCGAGCTCGTGATAGGAGCCGCCGCGCGCCAGATACGCCTCGGCCAAATTTGGGCTCAAATGGACCGCCTGGTCGCGATCCTCGAACGCTTCCTGGCTGCGGCCGAGTTTCACCAGCGCGGCCGCGCGGGCCAGATAAACATATGCGTCCTTGGGCGAGAGTTTCATAGCCGCGGTAAGATCCGCGACCGCTTTTTCATTCTCATCCAGCTTCAGATTCGCGACACCGCGTAGTGTGTACGCCTTGGCGTCATTGTTTCGCAAGGCAATAACGCGATCGAAGTCCTGGATGGCGCGTGGGAAGTCGCCCATCTGCCCCCAAGCGAATCCGCGATCCAGATACGCGTCGGCGTAATCGTCTTTCAGGTTGATGCTCTGATCGTAGTCGTCCAGAGCCTGGCTGAAACGGCCCATGGCGGCATACACATTGCCGCGTTGCTTGATCGGCACTGGATCGTCCAGGCGCAGCTTGATGCCTTCCGTATAGTCCGCAATCGCCAAGTCATTCTCCCCTAGCGAGGCGTGCGCCCCGGCCCGGCTATTGTAGATGGCGGGCGTGTCGAGCTTCAGGTCGATGGCGCGGTTGTAGTCGGCTATCGCCTCACGCGGTTCGAGCAATTTGACGTAGATGTCACCGCGCAGCTCGAACGCTTCGGCGCTGTCCGGCTTGAGGCGAAGCGCGTTGCCGGCATCCTCTAGCGCGAGGGAATTATCCGCAAGCTGCAGGCGGACGCGGCCTCGATGCAGAAAATAAGCCGCTTGGCTGGAATCGGCTTGGATCGCCGCCGAATAGGAGCTTTCCGCTGGCTTCCACTGGCCGCTGTCCTCGAAGTGGAGGCCTTCCTGGAACGACTTTTGCGCCAGCCTGGGATCGGCCGCGAATGCAAACGCCGCCGCCAGGTACCAGCAGAGCACCAAACGCCGGTATTTCATGGAAACGCCGGAATCTTCAAAGTAACACACCAATCCAAGGCCTATGAAAATATCGGCATGAACAGCTTTCCGATACAGGGGGCGTGCAGGCTGGCCTACTGGGCGGCCGCGATCGCAACTGCCGGAAACGCAATCAAGGAGAAATGAGCCGCGACCTTCGCTAGAAAGCTGTCGCGCTCGGAAACGCTGACCCATTTCAACAGGGCTGATTCGCCATTATCTGAGAAGAATCCGACGCCGCCGCGGCTGATTCGGTCATCGCTCCAAGAGCTGACCAATTGGCCGTTCACCGAGGTCAGGAATCGGGTGCCTTGCACGTTGACGCGCACGCGGTAATCCACGCCGCGTTCCAGCGTCAGAGGCAAGGGCAGCTCCACGCGCTCCCGCTCCCGTCCATTCAGCACGACAAAGCGAACCAGGCCGGCATTGGGAAGCGGACCTGGCCGGGTGATGACCAGCTTTGTGGCGTAGTAATTCTTCGTATCGGCGGCCCGGAATGCCCAGTCCATGCTCTTGCGTTCGATCTGACCCATGAACTCCATCTGATAGTTGGAGAGTGGCTCCGACGGCTTCCAAATCCTGAGTGAGGTTGGGCGCACTTCATCGCCCTGCTTGGCCCAATCCGAACCGCCTGGCAGCAGGCCTTCCCAGTTACTCAAACCGTCGTGAAAATCCTCCCGCAGGTGACTGGATCCTTTGCTTTGAACCAGGTTGTCCAGCGCCTGACCCAAACGATGAGATGTGACCTGGGTGCTGTTGTCGCCTGACGACTGCGCTTTCGAGGCGGTCGCGCCGCTGGGAATTTGTGAAAGAGCAACCAGCAGCAAGGCAATTGCGGCTGCAACGAAAATGGTTGCGCCGAAATTCGCTTTACGTTCCTCCTGATCCTCTGGTTTGAGCTGGGTGACCACGCGCCAGGTTCCGTTGTGCATCTCTTCCAGGGCGTAAAGTTCCTCGGCTTCGCGCACGGCGCGGGCGGACTTGGAGTTCAGCTTCTCGCGATGGCTGGCGCAACAGAACTGCTGGTCCCGCAGGCGTCGCAGCGGACCAATCTTCTTACGGCAGTAAAGACAGCGCACGGTACTCGGTACCATGATGCCCAAGTGTACCAGTTGGGTGTGTTTCAGAAAATGTACTAAGCCAAGAATGTGGTTTAACTTGAGAGTTACCTCGAGCACCACCTAAGGGAACCGCCTGAGACACCAGCGCGGCATGACAAATCGGCGGAACTCTATGCCGGGCCCCCAGCGTATTTCGTGGTAAGGTGAACATCGAATGCCCTTTGTCAGCAAGTATGGTCCAGTTCCGGCCGTTGCGCTAACTCTCGGGTTTCTCTCGGGTTGTGTCGCCGATCTGGACCAGCACGGGCCGCTGCAGACCTTTACTCGCTCAGTGGACCTGGATAAGTCCGAATTCGTTACCGTCGAGTTGAGGATGGGCGCGGGCGAACTCAGCGTCCGGGGTGGT
Source organism: Bryobacteraceae bacterium (assembly GCA_035501355.1). Classification (GTDB taxonomy): domain Bacteria; phylum Acidobacteriota; class Terriglobia; order Bryobacterales; family Bryobacteraceae; genus Palsa-89. The sequence continues at coordinate 40,268 of DATJWJ010000121.1, forward strand.
TCCCCGAAGTTGATGGATGGGGAGTTTTCGTTTCGCCGGCTGGCTATGAGGCCGGAAATTCATTACGATGCGAGCGATTTCCGGGGCCGCTTGCGGGTCGAGGAGCCCTCAGGTGTTCACACCGGCAACACTCGGTATCGATGGGACCTGCGCCTCAACGACGACAAGCCGCTGGATTTGGACGTCGACTTCGGCGCTGGCGAAGGGCGGCTGGATCTCGGCTCGCTCAACCTGCGCAACGTCGAGATTCACATGGGAGTCGGCGAGTTGCGGCTGGACCTGCGCGGGACGCCCAAGAAGGACTATACGGTGAATCTGCGCGGCGGAGTGGGAGAGGTCACCGTCTATCTGCCGGAAGGGGTTGGAGTGGTGGCCGACGCGCAGGGCGGCATTGGCGGCATCAATGCACGCGGGCTGGAGAAGCGCGGCGGAGAGTACGTGAACGAAGCCTATGGCCGGGCTAAGACCACGGTACGATTGGACATCCGTGGGGGAATCGGCGCCATCAACCTGATCGGCGGTTAAGCCCAGCCGGCTTGCAACATAGTTAACAGTCTACTTCTAAAGGATTTAGCGCCTAGCGCCGATCATCCGGTATCGACCGGAACTTGGGAGCCGAGGCGCGTGCCGATCCTTGACCTATTGGTGTGGGTGTTGTGCCTGATCGTTTTGGCGCTAGTGATTCATCATTTGCGCCGGCTACGCTCCCAGTCCGCCCAGTCCGCCCAACCCTCTCGTGCGTTGAAGGACGCCCGAGTTTTCACCGACGACGTGTTCGAGACGGCTCCCATCGGTTACCTGGAAATCGATCGGGACTGCATCGTGCGGCGCGCCAACCAGCAGTTTGCCAAGCTGGTGGGACGCACCAGGCTCGAATTCATCGGCAAACACTGCGAGGAACTGGCGCCACCCGGCTGCCGCGAAAAATACACCGAACAAATCGTCAACCGAATGTCGGCTAAAGCGGCGGGGTCTCCTTACCAGAGAGACTATCAGCGGCCGGACGGCAGCCAGGTGGTGGTGGAAATTCACGAGGAATTGCTGACCGGCAAATCCGGCCAAGTCACCGGAATGCGTCTGGCTGCCGTGGATGTCACGCAACGCAAACAGAGCGACGAACACGCTTTTCAAATCGCCACTGAATTACGCGCGCTGTTTCGAGCCTTACCGGACTTCTTCCTGCGCTTGGATCGCGACGGCAAAGTACAGGATGCCAAGGGCGGCGAGCAATCCGATCCGTTTCTCGAAGCGGAGAAGTTTCTGGGGCGTCATCTGAAGGAGGTTCTGCCACCCGAGTCCGTAGATCACTTTCTGCAAGCGCAGCAGCATGTGCAGCGAACCAAATCCGTGGGGATTGTGGAGTTCAGCGTAGCCTTGCCGTCAGCGCCGCAGACTTACGAGATGCGTCTGCTGGAGCTCGACTGGAACTGGATTGCGATCGTGCGCAACATCACGGCGCGCAAGACTGGCGAGACTAAACTGAAGGAGTACGCGCAGGAGCTGGAGCGGAAGAACGAAGAGATGGAAAACGCTCTCATAACCGCGCGCGAGGCCATGCAGCTCAAGAGCCGGTTCCTGGCCACCATGAGCCACGAGATTCGCACACCGATGAACGGCGTGCTGGGGATGACGGACCTGCTGCTGGGAACCACGCTCCACTCGGAACAGCAGGAGTACGCCGAGACGATCAAACGCTCGGCCACGTCGCTGCTCTCCCTGATTAACGACATTCTCGACCTCTCCCGCATCGAAGCGGGCAAGTTGAGCGTCCGCCCGGTTCCATTTTCGCTTAGAACAGTTATTGACGAGACCGTTTCGCTATTCGCACTGCAGGCGCGCGCCAAAGGCCTGGAGTTCAGGTCGGAAATAGCTCCCAATGTCCCGGCCACGGTGGTGAGCGATCCCGAGCGGCTGGGTCAAGTGCTCAATAACCTGCTGGGCAACGCGATTAAGTTTACCGACGCGGGACGAATCGGTTTGACCGCCGCCTTAGAGGACGAATCGGCCGATAGCAGCCGGGTTCGATTCACGGTGCACGATACAGGAATTGGCATTGCACAAGAAGATCAAACGCGCATCTTCGAGCGATTCACGCAGGCCGATACGTCCAACTCGCGCAAGTACGGTGGAACGGGGCTCGGATTGGCGATTTCCAAGGAATTGGTGGAACTGTTAGGCGGCGACATCGGCGTCGAAAGCGAGCCGGATCATGGCAGCAGGTTCTGGTTTACGGTTGCCTTAGGTAAAGCGTCCCAGGGCGGGGAAGCATCCATTCCCGCGCCCGCTCCCACGGCGGCCAGCCCGGTGAAGGCACCGGCCGGGGGCGCCAAGCCGCGTATCAAGGTGACCATTCCGGCACCGGCGCCGCAGTCAGCCGCCGTTTCCTCGCCTAAAACTCCAGTTACGGCACAACCGGCCGCCCCCAAGCGCGACGGGCTGGCGAATCTCACGGCGGCAGTGCTGGGTCATAGCCAGCGAGTGCTGCTGGCCGAGGACAACGAAATCAATCAGCGGATTACGATGCGTTTGCTCGAAAAGTTAGGGCTGGCGGTGGATGCGGTGAAGAATGGCCGCGAGGCCGTGGACGCAGCGAGCAAGAAGAGCTACGGCTTAATCCTGATGGATTGCCAAATGCCCGAGATGGACGGCTTTGAAGCGACCGCGGTGATTCGCAACCGCGAGCGGAACCAACGGCACACGCCCATTTGCGCTCTCACCGCTAACGCTATGGCAGGGGACCGCGAGCGCTGCCTGGCGGCGGGCATGGACGATTACATCGCCAAACCGGTAAGTCTGGAGAAGCTCGAAGAAGCCATCGACCACTGGCTTCGGCGTGCGGCCGATCCGGCTGCCAACCCCGCTCCCGATCCCGCCGCCCGAAGTTAGAAGCGCCGTCATTGCTGGCGCAATGCGACCATGGGATCTACCGACATCGCCCGGCGAGCCGGTAGATAGCAGGCCAGCAGGGCGACCGCGGCCAACAGCAGAGCAGTCCCGCCGAACGTAATGGCGTCGTTCGCGCTAATGCCGTAGATCAGGCTGGAGAGCAGACGCGCGAGTGGGATTGAGATCGCCAAGCCGATGGCGAGACCACAAAAGGTCAACAGGATTCCGCGTCGCGCGACCATTCGGAGAACGTCGGAACGGTCGGCCCCTAGCGCCATACGAATGCCGAGTTCGTGCGTTCTTTCGGTGACGGTGTACGCCATCAAGCCGTAAATGCCAACCGCTGAGAGCACCAAGGCGATCGCGCCCAAAACGGTCAGCATCACCGCGACATAGGAAAGGCCAATAATTTGGTTGGTGATCACGCGATCCAGGGTCTTGACCTCCCACACCGGCCGGTCAATATCCAGGGCAGCGATGGCGCGGCGCGCGGGTGCAGCCAACGATAGCGGATCGCCTTTTGTGCGGAGCGCGATGTAGGTGTAGTAAAGCGGGGACTGCCGATAGGGCTGGTAGATTGTGGGCGCGATCTCAGTGACCCAGGGATCGTAGCGCACATCTTTGACCACGCCCGCTACGGTCAGCCAGGCGCCCTTAGAGTCCAGGCGGATGCGATGGCCGATGGCGTCCATGCCGGGCCAATTGCGGCGCGCAAAATTCTCCGAGACGATAACCACGCCAGGGGCGTCAGCGCCGTCCGAATCGCGGAATGCCCGGCCGCGGATCAGCGGAATTCCGAAAGCGTCCAGATAGTTTGGGCTAATTGTCTCGACCTCGGCCGATCTCCGCTCGCTGGCATTAGACACGCGCTGGCCTTCCACCGTATACGGGAGCGCGGTTTGGTTGGAGCCGTAGGGTGGATTGGAGACGAGCGTTGCGTCCTCGACACCGGGTAATGCGGCCAGACGCTGGAGCATTCGGTCGTAAAATGCCGCGCGCTGGCTGGCCGCCCCGTAGTGTTGGTCGGTCAGGACAATCTGCATGGTCAGGATCGAGTTCGGGTGAAGATTCTGATTGACCTTGAGCAGCGATCTCGAACTCCTAAGCATGAGCCCCGCGCCGGCCAGCAGGACTAAGGCGGCTGCGATCTGGCCAACTACCAGTACGCTGCGGGAACGGAGGCGCGTGCGGCTCATGGAAGTCCCGCGGCCGCCTTCTTTCAGCGCATCGTTCACGTCGGCGCGGGCTCGAAGCGCGGGAACGAGGCCGGAGAGAATACCCGCGAAGATAGCGGCTGCCAGGGTGAATGCCAAAGCCCGGCCATCGAGCTGAATGTCGTCCCACCCGGCGATGTAACGGGCGACATCACCAGGCATGTTGGAGACGATCGCGGCCAGGCTCCAGCCGGAGAAAAGCAGGCTAGCCAGTCCACCGGCGAACGACAGCAGGACGCTCTCGGTGACGATCTCGCGAACGATGCGCCAGCGGCTGGCCCCTAGTGCGGCGCGAACTGCGAATTCCTTTTGACGTCCGGAGATTCTCGCAAACTGAAGGCTCATGACGTTGGCGCAGGCGATGAGCAGCGCAAAGAAAACGGCGCCGAGTAGTAGCAGCGAATATTGGCGGTTGAATTCGCCGGTGACATAGCGATGCAGCGGCTGGACGATGACTCCCCAACCGTGGTTGGTTTGCGGGTAGCTTTTCGCCAGAAGGCCGGAGATCGTCTCCAGCTCCGCGCGAGCTTGCGATGCGGAGACACCATTCTTGAGGCGAGCGACTACACGGAGAGAATGCCAATCGCGGTTCGCTTGGTCGCGAGGCGTGAGCGCGAGAGGCGTCCACAGCTCGCCTCCGACCGGGAAGCGGACGCTCTTGCCCATCACGCCGATGACCGAGAACGTGCTTCCGTTCAGCTTGATCTGACGTCCGACGACGTTGGGATCGGCCGCGAAGCGCCGCTGCCAGAGTCCGTAGCTCAGCAAGACGACCTGATTCTTACCGGGCACGTCCTCACCGGGCGCGAAGGTGCGGCCGAGCAGAGGCTTGACCCGGAGCGTAACGAAAAAATTGGGAGTGACTACGCTCGAGTACACCGTTTCGGGATCGCCGGTCTCCGAGAGATTGAAGTCGACTTGTTGGTAGGCAGCGACTTGCTGGTAAGAAGAGGCCTGCCTCTGAAAATCGAGAAAATCCGCCGCGGAAACCGGGCTCGACACGGTGGTGTCGAACGGCGCGCGTTCGTGCAGCATGACCAGGCGGCCGGCATCCGGAAATGGCAGAGGCTTGAAGAGGAATACGTCCGCCACACTGAAGACCGCGGTGTTACAGCCGATCCCGAGACCGAGCGTGAGAATCACAAAGACGGTGAAGCCGGGGCTGCGCGTCAGACTACGTAGGATCGGACGAACCGGGGGGATCAGACTTTCGAGCAACGTTCACCTCCAACGTTAGGCGCGATAGAGCACGCCGCGAACCTCTGGTAAGTATTGGCAGAATTCGAGCTCCTGAGCGTCAGTTGTTCGATCGTGGGACTGCGCCGTTCGCGGACGGGCATGTTAGACTTCTAACCCAACCGAGCGCATCAGATCCAGCGCGTTGCTCCGTTCCACGACGCCCTGGTGCAAGCGATAGTCGAAGTGCAGCTTGCCGTTCGAGAGCAGGTCTTCAAAATGGACGTTTGTGGCGCGGGAGGAAAGATCGGTGGCGATGGCGGTGAGCGCGAGATCGTGGGTAGTTACCAGACCCAGAGCGCTGCGGTCTACCAGCGTGCGCAGGATCGCCCCTGCGCCGATCTTGCGGTCGTGCGAATTGGTTCCGCTGAGCAGCTCGTCGATGAGAAAAAGAGCGGTGGAACCGCCTTGCGTCAAATCCACGATCTCGCGCAGGCGCGTGATCTCGGCGTAGAAGCGCGAGCGGCCGTCCTGAAGCGAGTCGAGAACCCGAATCGAAGCTCCCAGGCGCAGCGGCGAGATTCGCAGGCGGGTCGCCCGCACCGGGGCGCCGGCCCAGGCCAGGACGGTGTTCAAACCCACCGCCCGCAGAAGCGTGCTCTTGCCCGACATGTTAGATCCGCTTACGATCAGCAGCCGCTGGCCGCCCCCGAGTTGGACGTTATTGCGTACGGCCTGCGATTCCGGCATGAGGGGGTGCGCGATTCCTTCGGCTTCGAACCGTCCTCCGGCGATCTCGATCAGCTCCGGGAGCGGATCTGACGGATGTTCGTAGCTGTACCCGGCGAGTGCGAGTAACGCCTCGAACTCGCCTACTGCGGCGATCCATGACCCGATATGCGGGCCGGCACGCTTGCGCCAGCGTTCAATGGCAATAGCGATCTGGGCGCTCCATAGCAGTGCGATGGCGATGGGGGCGAAGACGATGTTGCGCTGCCAATCCATGCGGTCCACCAGGCGCCGCAGGCGGGCAATCTCCGCTGACGCTACCAGGGTGCTGGACTTCAGTTCGGCTTGCATGCGGCGAAGTAGAGGCGATTCAAATGCTCCTGTCTCAATCCGGGCCAGAAGCTTGGCGAGCAGGCCCAGATCGCGGGCGGGAGCATCCACCGCGCTGGTCACTTGAAGAGTACGCGAACCCAGGAAAAAGCCGTACGCCAGCTCCACCAGCAGCGCGACCATGAAAGGCGTACGCGTGGACACCCGGCCCATGTACAGGCCGAAAGTAACTACCACCGCTGAAGCGAGCAACGGCGCTAGAACGCGGGCGCCGGCGGGAAAGAGAACGGGCGGAGCTTGGCCCCAACGAGCCGCTGCTTCAGGGTCCATTCCAGCACGAACCGCGTCTCCCAACACCGCCAGCTCTTCACGCAGATCCAGACGAGGCCGCAGATCCAGGATGGCCTGGTGCCGCGCCGCAACTTCCGCCGAGGAACCAGGTGAAAGCAACCACCGCGCCAGGGTGTCCTCGCCGGCGCGTGTTCGTGCGGTGCACAGCAGCTCGAACAATGAGCCTTTTCCGAACAGGTCCAGGTCATCGGCATAAACGTGTGCGGGATTGCGAAAGCGCTCGCCCGGCTCGCCCCGGCCCATCCACTGATTCTCCAGCCGCGCCAAGCCGAGCTCATAGAATCTGACGGCGCGCTTGGCCCGTTCCAGCCGCTCCACGATGCGCGCATGCAGCACAACCAGAACCGCGAACAGAGCCGCGGGAGCCACCAGCCACCAGGGTGAAATTACCGTCTCGCCGAAGACGAAGAAAGCCATGATCACACCTGCCAGGGCCGTGAGCAGTCGCGCGTTTCCCACGCGACGGAACAGCTTGTCGTCTCGCTCGGCAACGGCCTGCCGCGCGGCCAGCCGTGACTGGTACTCGGCCAGTGGATTCACAATGTTAGGCTAACAGCAGTGACGCATGGAAGAAGAGCCGGTCCGCATTCCGATCACCGACGTCTTCGATCTGCACAGCGTGCCTCCGCGCGACGTGCGGCCCATCGTCGAAGAGTATCTGGTGGAAGCGCACCGCTTGGGATTCAAAGCGTTACGAATCATACATGGTCGCGGGATTGGGGTGCAGCGCGAAATCGTGCGTTCCCTGCTGGCGCGGACCGCGTTTGTCGAGAGCTTCAGCGACGCACCTGCCGAGGCTGGCGGCTGGGGCGCGACCATCGTGACTTTGCGGTAGACAGCCGCTCAAAAAAGTGGAACTTTTCAGCCTGGCCGGGCGAATACCTAGCAATGGCCGGCGCAGATCGTCCTCTACACTAATGCTGGAATCCCCGTCCCAACCTAGTGATGGCGATCTGCTTCGGCTGACTTCGGCCGGCGACGAAAAGGCCTTTCTGGACTTTTACCGCAGGCATCAAGGCGCCGTATTTCGCTTCGCGCTGCAGATGAGCGGCAAGGCCGAGATCGCCGAAGAGGTGACGCAGGACGTGTTTATGGTGGTGATGAGCGCGCCCAAGCAATTTGACCCGCGGCGGGGGTCAGCTGGCGCGTACCTGTACGGCATCGCGCGGAATTTGGTGCTGCGCTGCCTGGAGCGCGAGAAGCCGTATCTTACGGTATTGGACGATCCCGACAACGAGTACTCGGGACGCTTGGCGGGCGAACAGGATATCGCCGGTGAATTCGTTCAAACGGAGCGAATCGAAACGCTGCGCAAGGCAGTGCTGGCGCTGCCGCCGGGCTATCGCGAAGTGGTGGTGCTGTGCGATCTGCATGAACTGGATTACGCCGAAGCGGCCGGCGTGTTGGGTTGCGCCATAGGAACCATCCGGTCGCGCCTGCATCGCGCCCGAGCGCTGCTGATGGAAAAGCTGCGAGCCGTGGAAAGGTGTGCGGTATGAACGAGCATGAACAACAACAACTCATGGACGGGCTGAGAGCTTTGGCGGCGCTGGAGCCGCTCCAGGCTTCGCCGCGAGTCGAACAGACCTTGCGGGCCACGTTTCGGGCGCGTGCCGAGCGCCGGCGCCGCACGATTTGGGCATCCACGGCGGCTGGCTTTCTGGCAGCCGCGGCCGCGATTGCCGTGTTGTTCTTCGCGCCAGTTCCGTGGCATCGGAATACACAAGCGCAGCAGGCCGCGAGTGAGCGTCCGGCGCCTGGCGCGAGCGTGCCGGCGGCTCAGTATGCGGTTGTGCGAACCGATGAGCTGGCCTCCAGCTTTTATCCTCTTCCAGAGGCAGACGATCTTCCGCCGGTGGAAACAACCTTGGTGGTTCGCGTACAACTGCCAGTGTCGTCGCTTCAGCTAATGGGTTTTTCGATGGGAGAAGACGCCGGTGCCGAGCCGGTTCAGGCGGAAGTTCTGCTGGGCCAGGACGGGCTGGCGCGGGGAGTGCGGCTGATTCAGTAGAAATAGATTTAGGAGAAGAAAAATGTTTGGACCACGTTCCGTCATTTTGATAGCGCTCGCGAGCGCCGGTGCGTTTGCGCAACCTGGTCATCGTGGAATGGCGCCGCCTCCGGGCGGACCCGGCGATTTCGCTTTCGTGCGAGGCGAATTTGGATTCTCACGCAAAGTGGTGACCGGAGCGCCTTATTCGGCGCAAGCTTCGACACAGTTCACGCAAACCTTGGCGGACGGCACGCACATACAGCGTTCCTCGACGGCATCGATGGCACGCGATAGTCAGGGGCGCACGCGCACCGAGCAGACCATGTCTTCGATCGGGCCGCTGTCTGCATCGGGTGCCACTCCGAGGACCACCGTGTTTATCCACGATCCGGTGGCGAGCATGAGCTATGTGCTGGATCCCAGCGCTCATACCGTGCGGCAGATGCAGATTTCTCAGCGCGGCCCGCAATCGCAAAATGGAACGGCGAGTTCCAGGGCGCGGCCTATGGCGCACGCCCGGCATGGCGCGAACGCGACCACGGAGGACCTGGGCACGCAGGTGATCCAGGGCCTTAATGCAACCGGAACGCGCGTTACGCGGACCATCGCCGCGGGCTCGGCCGGGAATGACCGCGCCATCCAGGTTGTAACCGAAACCTGGTACTCGCCGGATCTTCAGATGGTGGTGATGAGCAAAAGCAGCGATCCGCGGTTCGGCGAAAGCGTGTATCAGTTGACCAATATCACTCGCGCGGAACCGGATCCAACGTTGTTCACGGTGCCATCGGGCTACACGGTGATGCAAGGCGGACCGGGCCGCGGTCGACCTGCGCCACAGCAGTGATCAAGGGGCGTGTAGCGCTACGATGAAGGTGTGCGACCACCAGTTCTGCTAGCCGGTTTTCTTCTTTTCTTCAGTTCTCCGACTTGGGCGAGTCCAGCGATCGACAATGCGCTGGACTCGCTTTCTTTGGTACACCAATTCCGCGAGGTCGAAGTCTCACCCGACGGCGGAATGGCCGCGTGGATCGAATCCAGCCGCGCCACGGATGGAGCCGAAGGCGCCAATTCCACCGTCTGGGTCAAGGATTTAAGGGACTCGAGCGCGTCCCCGCGGCGAGTGACGGAGCCAGCGCACTCGGTGCACGGCCTGGCCTGGTCGCGCGATGGCCGGCTGGCCTACGTTTCCAGCAGCGAGTCGCCGTCCCAACTGGAGTTGTACATTTCCGATAAGCCCGGCCGTGCGAAGCCGCGCAAGATAACGGACCTGGAAGGCTATATCGAAAAGCCCGCGTGGTCGCCGGACGGGCGCAGCATCGCCTTGCTATGGATTGCGGGTGCGACGCGAGTGCCGGGTCCCACAGAGGCGACCGTAGCGGATACGGGCGTCGTGGCGTCGCAGATTTACGAGCAGCGGCTCGCTATTGTGAATCTCGCGACCCGGGCGACGCGTGCTATTTCGCCGGCGGATATGTACGTGTACGAATTCGATTGGTCGCCGGATTCGAAGAGCCTGGCGTATCTGGCCGCGCCCGGTTCAGGCGATGACAACTGGTTCGTAGCGCAACTGTACTCCATCGATGCCACCTCCGGGGCGGTGCGCACGATCCTCAAGCCGGACACGCAGGTTGCCAACGTCAGGTGGTCGCCGGACGGAAGCACTATCGCGTTCATTGGCGGGTTGATGAGCGACGAGGGCGTAACAGGCGGCGACATTTTC
>DATJWJ010000122.1:0-12421 GCA_035501355.1 Bryobacteraceae bacterium
TTGAGTTCCGCTGCCTGGTCGAAGTACCCCGACTCTCGCCAGAACGCAAAGTTCGAAATGAAGCCGGCGCCGGCGACGATGTGTTTGCCGAGTCGCTCATACTCTTGCGGCAGCAGCGTCAACCAGCCGAATCCAAAACAAGCGGCCAGCACAAGCAGCAGAGCGGGAAAGATGCGCCTGATACGCCGGGCGTAAAAGTGCTTAAAGCTGAAGGCACCCTTATAGAGGTCCACGAAAATAATACTGGAAATCAGATAGCCGGAGATGACAAAGAACACATCGACGCCGACAAAACCTCCGGGGAAACCAGCTGGGAATGCATGGTAGCCGACCACCGCTAAAACGGCAATGGCGCGGAGGCCATCCACATCAGGACGATATTGCAGGCCGGGCAGCCTCTTCGCAGCCACGCTGCGAACCGTTCCCGTCGCATTTTGCATCTTAAGCTGACTAATTCGGTCGCGGTTGTTTTCTTATTATCCAATTTACCGGCGCTACGCGCTTCACCAGAGACCGGCTAGGCTGTAAACATGCCGCGCCAGGGTCTTTGTCCGGAGGCGCGTGGCCTCGGTGTAACTACGGCATCCGCCCTGCGGCGGCCAATTTTTGCGCGCAATGTTAGCCTAATAGTAGAGGCGATGACATCTTTGGAATCCGCTGGCGCCGTGCAGGTTCGCTGTGTCAATCTGACCAAGAAGTTCCGGTCTGGAGCGAGCGAACTGGTGGTGTTTGCGGGTCTGGACTTCGAAGCGGCCGCGGGCGAGCGGCTCGCGCTGGTGGGCGAATCGGGCGCGGGCAAGAGTACGTTACTCTATCTCATCGGAGGTCTGGACAGACCTTCCAGCGGTACGATATACTTCGGACACCAGGACATCTCAATTCTCTCGGAGGGGGAGCTGGCGGAGTTTCGGAACCGGGAGATTGGGTTTGTGTGGCAGAATCATTCGCTGTTGCCGGAGTTTACGGCCCTCGAAAACGTGATGATGCCATTGCTGATCCGGGGGGCAAGCACTACCGAGGCGGCACCTGTTTCGCTCGCGAGGTTGGATGAAGTCGGGTTACGGAACCGTGCCTCACATCGCGCGGGAGAGCTCTCGGGTGGCGAACAGCAACGCGTCGCTCTGGCCCGAGCCCTGGCCGGAAACCCCCGCGTTCTGCTGGCCGACGAACCCACCGGTAACCTGGATTTTCGGACCGGCGACATGATCATCTCTTTGCTCGAAGACCTGCACCGCTCCCACAAGCTCACCTCCATCTTCGTTACTCATAACCTTTCCTTCGCCGCGCGGTGCGATCGAATCTTGCAGTTGGATAAGGGGATTCTGGCCCCCTGGTCGCCTGACAGCATTCCACTCTGTCGGTCCGGCCAAGAACAACCGATAATGTGGAAAGATAGCGGGAATTATGTTTGAACGTTATACCGAGAAGGCGCGCCGCGTGATTTTCTTCGCACGCTACGAAGCCAGCCAGTTTGGAAGCCCCTACATCGAGACCGAGCACCTGCTGCTGGGCCTGTTGCGGGAAGACAAGGCGCTGGCCAATCGTTTTCTGCGCTCCCACGCCGCCATCGAATCGATTCGTAAGCAGATTGAAGCGCATACTACCGTTCGAGAGAAAGTCTCCACCTCCGTCGATCTTCCGCTCAGCCACGAGTGCAAGCGCGTCCTGGCTTACGGCGCCGAAGAAGCCGAGCGGCTGAACCACAAGCACATCGGCACCGAGCATCTGCTGCTGGCCCTGTTGAGGGAAGAGAAATGCTTCGCCGCCGAGATTCTGCATGAGCGCGGGCTGCGGCTTTCCCAAGTGCGCGAGGAGATCCAGAGATCGTCTTCCGAGAAAGTGGCTTCTAATCGCCCCAAGGAAAGCTCATTGCTGGCCGAGTTCAGCCGGGATCTGACGCAGGCCGCCATGGACGGCGCGCTCGATCCGCTAATTGGGCGGGATTACGAGCTGGAGCGCGTGGTGCAAATCCTGTGCCGCCGCACCAAGAACAATCCGGTGCTGATTGGCGAGCCGGGCGTCGGGAAGACCGCTATCGTCGAGGGTCTGGCGCAGCGCATCGCCGATGGCGACGTGCCCTCGTTCCTCTCCGACAAACGCATCCTGGCTTTGGATCTTTCCTTGATCGTGGCCGGCACCAAGTACCGCGGCCAGTTTGAAGAGCGCCTCAAAACCATCATGAAGGAGCTGATGGAGAATCAAAATGCCATCATCTTCATCGACGAGCTGCACACGCTGGTTGGCGCCGGATCGGCCGAAGGCTCGCTGGATGCGGCCAATATTTTGAAGCCGGCTCTGTCGCGCGGCGAGATCCAGTGCATCGGCGCCACCACGCCGGGCGAATATCGCAAGTCGATCGAAAAGGATCGTTCGCTCGAACGGCGCTTCCAGGCAGTGAAGGTCCCGCCGCCCAACGAATCGGACGCGATTCGCATCCTCTTCGGGATCAAGGAGCGCTACGAGAAGTTCCACGCGGTGGCCTATACCGACGAAGCCATCGAATCGGCCGTGCACACTTCGACGCGCTTCATCCCGGATCGCTTCCTGCCCGACAAGGCCATCGATCTGATCGATGAAGCGGGCGCGCGCGTCAAGCTGCGCCAGACCACGCTTCCCGGCGAAGTGGCCGACATCCAGAAGCGCATCAAGTTCATCGTGCATCGCATGGAGAACGCCATCGCGAATCATGAATTCGAGAAGGCGCGCTTTTATTCCGACGAAGAGCGCAAGGAGCGCGAGAACCTGCGCCAGCTGCGCGAAAAATACAACCTGGACGACACTTCCACCGGCGTCGTTACCAAGGACGATATTGAAGACGTAGTGGCGCGCTGGACCGGCGTGCCCATGACCGCCATCCGCGAGGAAGAAGTCAGCAAGCTCATCCGCATCGAGGAAGAGCTGCACAAGCGCGTCATCAGCCAGGAGAAAGCTATCTCGGCTTTGGCGCGCGCCATCCGCCGTTCACGCGCCGGTTTGAAGTCGCCCAAGCGGCCCTCGGGATCGTTCCTGTTCCTGGGGCCTACGGGCGTCGGGAAAACCGAAGTGGCCCGTGCGTTGGCCGAGTTCCTGTTCGGCAGCGAGAAGTCGCTCATCCGCTTCGATATGTCCGAGTTCATGGAAAAGCACTCGGTCTCGAAGCTGATCGGTTCGCCTCCCGGATACGTGGGCTACGAAGAGGGCGGCCAGTTGACCGAGCGCGTCAAGCGCGCCCCGTATTCCATCATCCTTCTGGATGAAATAGAGAAGGCGCATCCGGATGTCTACAACATCCTGTTGCAGGTTTTCGAAGACGGCCAGTTAACCGACGGTTTAGGCAACACGGTCGATTTCAAGAACACCATTATCATCATGACGTCCAACCTGGGCGCCCGTTTCCTCGACAAGAAGTCGCAGATCGGGTTTTCGGCGCCTTCCAACAGTGGAGTTCCGCCCAAGGTGGAAGATCAGGTGATGGCGGAAGTGAAGAAGGCCTTCAATCCAGAATTTCTGAATCGCCTGGACGAAGTGATCCTGTTCACGTCGCTCACCGACGACGATCTGCTGAAGATCATCAGTCTGCTGGTGGAACACATCAACATCAACCTGGTTGCCAAGCAGATCAAGATCCGCGTGAACGAAGACGCGGCCCGCTACATTCTGGAGAAAACGCTGGTGGACCGCAGCTATGGCGCGCGTCCGCTGCGGCGGGCTCTGCAGAAATACATCGAAGATCCGCTGTCTGAAGCGCTCATCCAAGGCACGCTGCCGCGTCCGTCGGAACTGGAAGTGTATCTCGGCGAAACCGGCATCTATTGCCGGCCGGTCGGGGGAACGGAACTGCAAGAACAGCCCGTCGGCGCTCCCGGCGAGGAAGAAAAGCAGCCGGCGCCCGGCACGCCGCTCTTCATGTTCTAACAGCGTACGCTCCGCGCCGCTACAACTTCTGAATCCTGATCGGGCCGTTGCTGGTCTCTAGATCCAGCAGCGGTCCGCCGCGCCCGATGGTTCCTTCTACCTCCGAATGTGTTCGTCTATGACCGCTATCGGTCTGCAGGCCCTCGAATTCCGAACTCACCGGAGAATGCGACGTGTAGGCTCGCAACCGTGCGTTGGCCGATGCCGGCAGCCGCAGCAGAATCGAGGAATTGCTGGTGGACGCGCGGATCTCGGGAAGCTCTTTGGCGTCCACGCTGACTTCGATGTGTCCGTTGGAGGAGTGCAAACGCACCGGCCAAGTGGTGGCCGGATCAGTCAAGCGCACTTCGATGCGCCCATTCGACGTTACTGCTTCGAACGACCCGCCGCCGGCATCGCCGCGCACCGCGCCATTCGAAGTATGCAGATTCGCGTTGCCGCTCAGCTCCTGGGTTTCGATCGTCCCATTAGACGTCTCGGCCTCCAAATTGCCCTTGAGCTTTTGCACGCGAATCCCCCCGTTTGAAGTGTGCAGCCGGGCATTGCCCTCCACCCCATCCACCTCGATCCGTCCATTGGAGCTGGAAATCAGCTCCAGCAGCGCTTTGTGCGGCACGCGGATCGAAAAGCGCACCCCTGCATTGTGGAATCCATCGGCGCGCGAAGCACGAATCCGAATCGAGGACGGCGTCGAATCGACGTCCACTTTGATGCCGTCGAGCGCCTCCCGAAAGCTGGCATGCTTGGTGCCGTTGACCTCGACGGAATTTTGTTCCCACCCAGCCACCTCGATCGACCCGTTGAAGGTCTCCACCGAAACCTTGCCGCCGGCATCCAGTGGGTGGGTGGAATGAAAATCCTGCCGGAATGCGTCCGAATCGCCCCAATCGCCGACGTAGATACAGCCCGAGAGCAGCCCGAGTGCGCCCAGCAAAGGCAGCCGCAGAATATAAGATCTCATGGTTTACCTCTTCCCGCGCTTTTCCAATATACGGAAGCGAGCCACCGGATGTTCCCGGGATCTGGCTCGAAAACCAAGCCGGATACCCGATAATGGTTCCTTACTCGTGCGCAAACTACTCGCCCTCAACCGCGGCGAAATCGCGATCCGGATTCTTCGAGCAGCCAACGAGCTGGGCCTCCGCACCGTAGCCGTCTTTTCCCAAGAGGACCGCTTGAGCCTGCATCGTTTCAAAGCCGACGAGGCCTACCTCATCGGGGAAGGGAAAGGGCCGGTTCAGGCCTATCTGGACGTGGACGCCATCGTCGCTTTGGCGGCGGAAAAAGGCGTGGACGCGATTCACCCCGGCTACGGTTTTCTGTCGGAGAATCCGGCGCTGCCACGAGCCTGCGCTCAGGCCGGGATAACTTTTATTGGCCCGAACGCCGAATTACTGGAACTGCTGGGTGACAAGACCGCGGCGCGCAACCTGGCCATCCAGGCGGGCATCCCGGTGGTCCCCGGGACGGCCCAGCCAGTTTCCGATCCGGCCGAGGGCATCAAGATCGCCGGCGAGATTGGCTATCCGCTCATCATTAAAGCGGCCTTCGGCGGTGGCGGCCGCGGCATGCGCATAGTCGAAAAGGAAGCGGACCTCGCGCCGCGCCTGGAAGAAGCGCGCCAGGAAGCCGGCGCCGCCTTCGGAAACGACGCCGTATTCCTGGAACGCTATATTCGCCGCGCCCGCCACATCGAAATCCAAATCCTGGCTGACCACCACGGGAACATCCTGCATCTGTACGAACGCGATTGCTCGGTGCAGCGCCGCCATCAAAAGGTGGTCGAGGTGGCGCCCGCTGTTTCGCTCGATCCCTCGATCCGTACAGCGCTTGCCGATGCAGCGGTCGCGCTCGCTCGCGCCGCAGGATACTCGAATGCCGGAACAGTGGAGTTCCTGGTGGATGCAGACTCCGGCCGCTGGTATTTCATCGAAGTGAACCCGCGTGTCCAGGTGGAGCACACCGTCACCGAGATGGTAACCGGCATCGACATCGTGCGCAGCCAGATTCAGATCGCCCAAGGACACGCGCTGCACGCGAGCGAAATGAACCTGCCGCGTCAGCCGGACCTGGCCGTCAACGGCTACGCCTTACAATGCCGAGTCACCACCGAGGACGCCGCCACCAACTTCGTCCCCGACTACGGCAAGATCCATACCTATCGCTCGCCGGCCGGCTTTGGAATCCGGCTGGATGGCGCGTCGGCCTACGGGGGCGCGGTCATCACGCCCTTCTACGATTCCTTGCTGGTAAAAGTCACAGCCTGGGGCCGCGAATTCCCGCACGCCTGCCAGCGCATGGATCGGGCCCTCCGCGAGTTCCGTATTCGCGGTGTGAAGACCAACATCCCGTTTCTTGAAAACGTCGTAAATCATCCCCAATTTCAGGCCGGTGAAGCCACAACGTCGTTTATCGACACTACGCCGGAGCTGTTCCGCTTCGCCCCGCGGCGCGACCGCGCCACTCGCCTGCTCACCTATCTGGGCGAGGTTATCGTGAACAAGAATCCCGAAGTCGCCGGCAAACCGAAGCCGCGCGTCATTCGACCCGCTCCGATCCCGCCGCACGATTCCAGCGCCCCGCCTGCCGGCACGCGCCAGCTTCTCGATGAACTGGGCGCGGAAGGCTTCGCGCAGTGGACAAGATCCCAGCACCGTCTGTTAATGACCGATACCACCTTCCGCGACGCCCATCAATCCCTGCTGGCGACGCGTGTCCGCACCTACGACATGCTGGCCATCGCCAATTTTGTCGCACACCGGCTGCCCAATCTTTACAGCCTGGAGATGTGGGGCGGCGCGACCTTCGATGTGGCGCTGCGCTTTCTGCACGAAGATCCCTGGCAGCGTTTAGAGAAACTTCGCCAGGCCATCCCCAACATTTGTTTTCAGATGCTGTTGCGCGCCTCCAACGCCGTGGGCTACACCGCCTATCCGGACAACGTCGTGGCGGAGTTTGTCTTCGAAGCGGCTCGCCAGGGCATCGACATCTTCCGCATCTTCGATTCTCTGAATTGGCTTCCCAACATGCGCGTCGCCATGGAAGCGGTGCGCAAGTCCGGCCGCGTTTTGGAAGCCGCCATCTGCTATACCGGCGACATCCTGGATCCGCGCCGCGAAAAATATTCGCTCCAATACTATGTCCGGATCGCCAAGGAGCTGGAACGCATGGGCGCGCATATTCTGGCCATCAAGGACATGGCGGGCCTCTGCAAACCCTACGCCGCTTGGAAACTCGTCCAGACGCTCGCCCGGGAGGTCGGTCTCCCCATTCATTTCCACACCCATGACACCAGTGGAGTGAACGCTGCTTCTATTCTCAAGGCCGCGGAAGCCGGCGCCGATGTTGCGGACGCGGCGCTGGCCTCGATGAGCGGCACCACCAGCCAGCCCAACCTGAATTCTCTCGTCGCCGCGCTGGCTCATACCGATCGCGACACCGGCCTCGATCTCGACGCGCTGAACCAATGCTCGGACTATTGGGAAACCACTCGCACCTACTATGCCCCGTTCGATGAAGCTCCAGCGGCGGGCACCGCTGAAGTCTACATCCACGAGATGCCCGGCGGCCAATACACCAACCTGAAAGCGCAAGCTCAATCCATGGGCCTGGGAGCGCGCTGGCACGAAATCGCGGACACCTATGCCGCCGTCAACATGGCTTTCGGCGACATCGTCAAGGTCACGCCCTCCAGCAAAGTGGTCGGCGACATGGCGCTCTTCCTGGTCACTCACAACATGACGGTCCAGGAATTGGAGCGGCTCGGGCCCAACCACAGCCTCACGTTGCCCAACTCGGTGGTCGAAATGTTCTCCGGCGCTCTGGGCGAGCCGGAAGGCGGCTGGCCGCCCAAACTTCGGGCCGTGATCCTCAAGGGTGCTGAGCCAAAGACCGGACGTCCGGGCGAACGTCTTGCTCCGGCGAACTTTGAACAGCTGGCCAGCACAGTTGAAGAACAGCTCGGCTATCGGATCTCCCATACCGACGTACTGAGTTACTTGATGTACCCGGACGTGTTCCTGAACTTCGCTGGGGCCCGTTCATCCTATGGAAGCCTGGATGTTCTTCCAACCCCGCAGTTCTTTTATGGCCTGGAAACGGGAGAAGAAATCGCGGTGGAACTCGAACCGGGCAAAGTTCTGATCATCAAGTTCCTCACGGTCAGCGAACCACATCCGGATGGCACGCGGACCGTGTTCTTCGAACTGAATGGGCAGCCACGCGAGGTTTCCGTGCGGGATCGATCGCAGCAGGCAGCCGTCGAGACCCGCCTCAAGGCCGACTCTGCGTGTCCCGGACAAATCGGCGCGCCGATTCCCGGCGCGATTTCCAGCATCTCGGTGGACCTCGGCCAAACCGTCGCCAAGGGCGATCGCCTGCTGGTGATGGAGGCGATGAAAATGCAATCCACGCTATATTCGCCCGTCGCGGGTAAAGTCGCGCAAAAATTAGTACGCGTAGGCGACAAGGTCGACGCCAAAGATTTGCTGCTAGCGATTGAGTGAATCCAAATGACACGCCGTGAACATATGCTCGCGCTCCTGGGCGGGGCGTTCATTGCAGTCTATTTTTTTTCGCTCACGCACGACGCGTTGCACGCCTATTTCGCGCTGGACGATTCCGGCAATCTCTTTCGCGCCTGGTATTATCCGCTAGGCGAACTCTTCCGTGCCAACTTACTATTTTTTCTGACCTCGCCTTTTAACCGCCCCATGGGCAGCGCCTGGTATCGCGCCATCTTTTCGGTGGCCGGCTACAATCCGGTGCCGTTCCACGTTGCAAACTTGGCCATTTTGACCGCCAACCTTTGGCTCACCTATGCTGTGTCGCGGCGCTTGAGCGGTTCGCGCGAAGTGGGCGCGCTCGCGGCTTTGCTGATTGCCTACCATCCGCGCTTCGTGTATCTGTACTACGACACCGCTTTCATCTACGACGTGCTCTGCTATTTTTTCTACTTCGCCACCCTATTGCTGTATATGCGCATCCGGCAACAGGGGCGGCCGCTGAAGGGCTGGGAGTTGGCGGCGTGCTGCGGCTTGTTTATTTGCGCGCTCAATTCCAAGCAAATGGCGGTCACGATTCCCATCAGCTTGGCGGTTTATGAGTTGCTGTACGGCCAGGCGTCCCTGCGCTCATTTCGCGCGTTGGCAAGCTGGCTCAAGCGCGAAGGCAACTTTCTTGCGATCTCCAGCGTAATGACGCTCGCATTCCTAATCGGCCAAGCCACCGGCGCCGGGTCGTACCTGGAAAACAGATCCTTCCAGCCGGTGCTCACCTGGGCCCGCTTCATGACGTCCAGCCGCAATTTTATCGACGATCTTTTTCTGCAGCGCGCCAAGTTTTCATTCCTCGCAGTGCTGCTGCTGTGGGCCGTGCTATTCGCTGTGGCCTGGGCGACCCGATCTCGCGCGCTGAAGTTCGCTTGGCTCTTCCTGATGTTCAGCGTTTTGCCCGTGGCGTTCATCGACCGCGGCGCGCCGCAGTATTATCTTCCGCTTTTCGGATGGGTCCTCTACGCCGCTGTCGTGCTCGCAAAAGGCTCCCAGTATCTGCTGGAACGCTTGACGCGCGTCCGGACCAGCCGGCTGGCCAACGCCCGCGCCCCCGCGCTGTTTGCCGCCTTGGGCGTTCTCATGTTCGTCTCTTACCGCGGCACCGGCTGGCCGAACGTTCCTTTTGTCAGCCTGGAAGGAGAGATGCTTCGCAACGTCGCCGATCAGATCCGCCTGGTGCATCCAACCGTGAAACCCGGCGCCCGCTTGCTCTTCATCGACGATCCAATCGGCTCCCACGACCTCGATCTGTTGTTCCTGGCGCGAATGCTCTATCGCGACCGTACTCTGCTAGTGAGCCGTACCAGGGCGCTGCGCTCGATTGATCCGGCGCTCATCGCTTCCTCGGACTACATCTTCGACTACCGCCTCGGGCGCTTCTTCCCCTCAGTGCAGCCCCGTCCCGAGGGACCGCAGCCGGCGATCGCATTCGAGTGGGGACAGCCAGGAGTCTTCCACCAAGGTTGGGAACGAATAACTGATCGTAGCCCCGCACATAGGGGAGAAGTGGTCATCGCCATGGTCACGGATCTGGGCGAGACCCGGCCTCCAGTGGCGCCCGGCCAGCCATTTCCGAAGGAGCCGCTGCTCGACGTCGTGGGACCAGTGGAGGTGCGCGTGGCCGGCAAACCGGCGCAGATCGCCGTCAAAATCGGTTGGCCCGAACAACTCAATCGATACCGCGTGGATTTCGAAATTCCGCAAGATACCCCGGCCGGTCTCGCGCCGGTGGTGATCTCAAACGGCGTCCAGTCCGGACCCGCTGTCGACATCCCGGTGAAGTAAATGTTCGTGCTATAAAGACGTAAGATCGGGAGGCGTATGCGTTCCATCGCCCTTGCTGTGACTTTCGCGGTTGCCGCCGTGGCCGCGACCAATTCAACTTCGGTCACCTTCAACAAAGAAGTGCTGCCGATCGTCCAGAAGCGTTGCCAGGATTGTCACCGTCCGGGCGAAGCCGCGCCCATGTCCTTGCTGACGTATCAGGACGCGCGACCATGGGCGAAATCCATCCGCCAGGCCGTGCTGACCAGGAAGATGCCGCCCTGGTTCGCCGACCCGCACTACGGCAAATTCTCCAACGACCGCTCGCTCAGCCAGGCTGAAATCGACACCATCGTGGCCTGGGTGGATGGCGGCGCCAAGGAGGGCGATCCGAAGGACGCGCCGGCTCCACGCACCTTCGTCGAAGGTTGGAACATCGGCACGCCGGACCTGGTGCTGGAGATGCCCAACGCCTTCAATGTCCCGGCCGCCGGTCAAGTCGACTACATGTACGTGGTGCTTCCCACCAACCTGAAGGAAGATCGCTGGGTCCTGGCTAGCGAGGTTCGCCCCGGCAACCGCGCCGTCATGCATCACGTCATCGCGTCCATTCGCGAGCCGGGTTCCACCTGGATGTCCGACGCCAAGCCCGGCGTGGTTTTCCTCCCGCCGCGTGCAAATCGCGGGGGTGAATTAACGGCGGGCATCGGCAGCTACGTTCCTGGCCAGGTGGTTTTGCCCGCGCACGATGGGCCACGTCGTGCCACTTTGCTCAAAGCCGGCTCCGACATCGTCTTCCAGTTGCACTACACTCCCAACGGCACCGCCACCACGGACCAGACCAAGATCGGAATCATCTTCGCCAAGAATCCGCCCGAGAAGCGACTCATCGGCGGCAACTCCGCGGCTTTCCGATTCGCGATTCCGCCGGGCGATCCGAACTACCAGATCGAAGCGTCTTCTGTTTTGCAATACGACTGCGATTTGGTCAGCATGATGCCGCATGCGCACCTGCGCGGCAAATCGTTCGAGTATCGCATCGTGCATCCGGACGGCGCCTCGGAGACCGTTCTGAGCGTCCCGAAATACGATTTCAACTGGCAGCTCACCTACTTTCTTGCGAACCCGATTCATCTCACCAAAGGCACCAGGATTGAAGTGATCGCTCATTACGACAACTCACCCAACAACCCCTACAATCCCGATCCCGGCAAGGAAGTTCACTGGGGCGAGCAGACCTGGCAAGAGATGATGATGGGTTACTTCAGCGTGGCGGTCGATGGCAGCGTGCAGATTCCGGATGACAGACGGCGTCCGGCTTCCACCACGGCCTCGCTCAGCGCGGCCGGCCACTAAGCGGTCGATTGCTTCCGCCAGAGGTGCCGTGCTATAACGTGCACGACGGCTGGTATGCGTCTCATCGCTCTCGCTGGAATTCTTGTGGCCACTGCCGCGGCAGCGACGAGTTCCAATTCAATCACCTTCGACAAAGAAGTCCTGCCGATTCTCGAGAAGCGCTGCCAGGATTGTCACCGGCCGGGCGAAGCGGCGCCCATGTCGTTGCTGACCTACGAGGATGCGCGGCCCTGGGCCAAATCCATCCGTGAGGCGGTGCTCACCCGGAAGATGCCGCCCTGGTTCGCGGATCCGCACTTTGGCAAATTTTCCAACGACCGTTCTCTCAGCCAGGCTGAGATAGACACCATCGTCGCCTGGGTCGACGGCGGCGCCAAGGAAGGCGACCCCAAGGATGCGCCGCCTCCACGCAAGTTCGTCGATGGCTGGACCATCGGCCAGCCGGACCTGGTGCTGGAAATGCCCACCCCGGTGGATGTTCCCGCCACCGGCCAGCTCGAGTATCGCTACGTCGTTCTGCCGACTAAGCTGACCGAAGACCGCTGGATTTTGGCCAGCGAAATCCGCCCCGGCAACCGCGCCGTGATACACCACGTGAACGCTTTCATT
Organism: Bryobacteraceae bacterium; assembly: GCA_035501355.1. Taxonomy (GTDB): domain Bacteria; phylum Acidobacteriota; class Terriglobia; order Bryobacterales; family Bryobacteraceae; genus Palsa-89. The sequence continues at coordinate 12,177 of DATJWJ010000122.1, forward strand.
CGCGAGCCTGGCACCACCACTTGGTTAGCCGATGCCAAGCCCGGCGTCGCATTTGTCGCCCACAATGAATATCACAGCGCCGATCTGTCGGTCGGAATAACCAGTTACGTGCCTGGTATGTTGCTGCGGCCCGCCAACGATGGCCCGCGTCGCGCGATACTGATCAAAGCCGGGTCCGATATCGCTCTGCAATTGCACTACGCTCCCAACGGCAAGGCCACCACGGACCGGACCAAAGTCGGTTT
>DATJWJ010000123.1:0-6475 GCA_035501355.1 Bryobacteraceae bacterium
GCTCAACAGATGGCGCGATACCAAGCGGCACAAGGATAAGGGAGCGGAAGCGGCGCCGGCGGTTTCCGAGTTGCCGTCCGCGGTCTCGAGTTCAAGAAAAGCTAAAGCCAGCGCCGCGCCGCTGCAGAGAAGCGCCGGCCAGAAGTCGCGCCGCAAACGAGTGTTCCGCGTCAATCATAATGACGGCAGCAAGCCCATGACGCTGGAAGAAGCGATGCTCGAAATGGAGGAGTCGCAAGACTACATGGTCTACCGCGACGCCCAGACCGAGCGAGTCACCGTGCTCATGCGCCGCCCGGACGGCAATTTCGATCTGATCGAAAGCTAGTGGCCAAACGGGTAGCTAAGCGGGCTGAAACACATCGCGCCGAACTGGTCATCATCACCGGGCTGAGCGGGTCGGGAAAAGCCACCGTGCTGAAGGCGCTGGAGGATCTGGGCTACTATGCCGTGGATAACCTGCCCATCGGTCTGCTTCCCAAGTTCGCCGAGCTGGCGAAGGAAGCCGCCAACGTGCGCCGCGCGGCCCTGGTGATCGACATCCGCGAAGGCCAGAACCTGAAGCATTTTCCCGCCATCTTTCAGCGGCTGCGCAGGCGCGTGCCGGCGACGCTGGTGTTTCTCGAAGCCGACGAGCGCACCCTGATGCGGCGCTTCAGCGAAACCAGGCGTCCGCATCCGTTGGGGATCCATTCTTCGGTCCTAAAGAGTGTTCGCACCGAGCGGGCGCGGCTGGCCCCGATCCGCAAAGTCGCCGATCACATTATTAATACGTCCAAGTTCAATGTGCACGAGCTGCGGGATGTGATCGAAGACAAGTTCCGCGACGGAAGCGAGCAATCGCAGATTCGCATCGACATCACCAGCTTCGGATACCGGCACGGTGTGCCGCCGGACAGCGACCTGGTTTTTGACGTGCGTTTTTTGCCGAATCCCAACTACATCCCGGAATTCAAGAACCTCAGCGGCCGCCATCCGCGCGTGGCGCGCTACATCCGGTCGTTCCCGCAAACCGTGGAATTCATCGACCGCATTTCCGAGCTGCTGGTGTACCTGATCCCGCACTATATCCGGGAAGGCAAAAGTTACCTTACCATCGCGTTCGGCTGCACCGGCGGCCATCATCGATCGGTCCTGATCGCCAGCGAAATCCGCAAGCGGCTGGAGCGCGCCGGGTTCAAAGCGAAAGAGACGCACCGCGACATCGCGCGCTGATCCATCTCAAATCACCATCTTCTTCCATCTGCCGCGGCGGAATAGCAAAATGCTGGTGATCGCCAGCAAAGTATCGCCCAGGATAACCGCGAAGAACACGCCGCGCGGTCCTAGGCTGGTATGAAACGCCAGCAGCCAAGCCGCGGGAATCTGGCAGACCCAGAAGCAGAACAGGTTGAGAATCGTCGGCGTGGTGGTATCTCCGGCGCCGTTGAACGCCGCCGTTACCACCATTCCATACGCGTACGAAATGTAACCGTAGCTGAGCACGCGCAGGCCGGTTACTGCCAGCGGGACCACCGCGGGGTCATTGGTAAACAGCGCGATGATCTTCTCGGCAAAGGCGATGAAAATCAGCCCGACGCCGCCCAGGAACAGCATGTTATAGAAGCCGGTGCGCCACACGGCTTTCTCCGCGCGGTCCGCTTTGCCGGCGCCCAGATTCTGGCCGACTAGCGTAGCGGCCGCGTTGCTCATCCCCCAAGACGGCAGAATCGCAAATACGATGACGCGAATGGCCAGCGTATTGGCGGCGACGGCGGCGCTCCCGAAAACAGCCATAATACGCACGACGCCGATCCAGCTCGCCATCTGCACCATGTATTGGAACATGGCCGTAAGAGACAAACGCACCAGGCGCAGCATGACCGCCAGATCCAGGCGCAGTTGCCGCGCGCCAATGACAAGCCGGCTGCGCGCCGAGGTCAGTATCCAAAGCTGGAACAGCACCCCGATGCCGCGTCCAATGGTGGTTCCCACCGCCGACCCCGTAACGCCCAGCCTGGGGAACGGGCCCACGCCGAAAATCAAACAAGGGTTCAGGCCAATGTTTACGATGTTGGCGATCCACAGGGCGCGCATGGCGGTTGCCGCGTCGCCAGCGCCCCTGAATACCGCGTTGATCAGGAACAATAGGAAAATCGTGGCGCTGCCGGCGAACATCATGCGCGTGTAGCCGGCGCCGATACGCACTACGTCCTCCGAGCCGCCCATCAATCGCAGCAGGCTGGGAGCGGACGCGAATCCGGCCAACGCCGTAGCGCCGGCAATCAGCAGTCCAACCACAATGGCTTGCACCGCCACCAAACCTGCGGCGGCTTCGTCCTTCTCGCCTACACGCCGGGCCACCAGCGCGGTGGCGCCCATGCTCAAACCCAGCGCAATGACGTACAGCACCATCATGCAGGTTTCGGTCAGGCCGACGGTGGTGATGGCGTCCGCGCCGAGATGCGCGACCCAAAACACATCCACCACGCCGAACAACGATTCCATGCACATTTCCAGCACCATCGGCACGGCCAGCAGCACGATGGCGCGTCCCAGGCTGCCTTCGGTAAAGTCCTGGCTGGTCCCCATCACCGCTTCGCGCAACGACGACCAGAATCCGGGGACACGAACTTCCACAGCGTTCATCTCACTCATGGGAGTCTCCACAGATTTGAAAAACCCTTTCTGCCTACGCGCACAAGAGGAGTTAGTGGCAGTGGCGCGCCGGCGTCAGCTTGATCTGGATGGTCCGTTAAAATCGGACGATGGCAGATGGGTTTTTCACGGGTCTTGCACCTCGAAGCGAACTTCGATTTCCCTAGTGTAGCGCGACTGGCTGCTCCGTGGGTGGGCCACTCGTTTAAGCGTGGGTGGCCGGCGAGATGTTTAACAACGAGAAGCTGAAGGGCAAGGTGGTCCTGGTGGAGTTCTGGGCCACCTGGTGCCCTTACTGCCGCAGTGACGTCTTGATCAATCGTGAAGGACGCATAGCCGGCGAGCAAAGTGGAGCGGGCGGTAAAGCGGCGCTGCGCAGCATGCTGCGGAAGGCGGGCCTGGAATCGGGACAACGCGAAGACTCTCCGGTAGAATTACGATCGTCGCCGCGTAGAGATTAGCCGCAGCCGCGCTGCCGCCACGTTCGTTGAACCGGAAGGCGCCCAAGGGATAGCATGGGGATTGCCTCCGCACTCGACACGCTCCCGGAGAGAAGACTGGCCGCTGCTATTCGTCGCCGCGGGAGCCATCTCGCTGGTCATCGCCCGGGTGTGTTTGCAGTCGGTGACCATCGACGAAGCGGATTCCTTTCTCTTATTCGCCGGCCAATCCTGGCCCGCGCAATGGTATCCCAGTTCCGGAAATCACGTGCTGAATACGTTGCTCGAGCGGCTGGTAACGTCCATATTCGGCATCAACGAGCTGACGCTGCGCACTCCCGCCATCCTGGGCGCCGCGATCTACACTACCGCGGCCTTTTATTTGTGCCGGCGGCTGACGGCGCGTCTTCTGGTGCAAATACCGCTGTTTATCGCCCTGGTCTACAATCCCATGGTCTTGGACTACCTGGTTGCGGCGCGCGGCTACAGCTTGGCCTCCGGATTCCTCTTGGCCGCCCTCGCGGTCATCGCCAGCGTGGTTTCGGACGGCCAACCGGAAGCCGCCGCGCTGCGGAGCAAGTGTTCCTGGATTTCAGTTTTCTTGGCGCTGTCCTTCGCCGCGAATTTTTCCTTCGGCATCGTCGACGGGATCGCTTCGCTGTTCTTCTTCATTTGGGCGGCGCGGAGGCAGCCGAGCGGCCTCAGAGCCCGCGCCGATCTGGCGGTTTCCTGTTTTCTGCCTGGCCTGGTCACCGGATTCCTTCTGGTCGGCTCAGTGGTCTGGAATTGGCCCAAGGGACAACTGTACTTCGGATCGGAATCCTTGTCTGAAATGACGCGAGGACTAGTTTCCGCTTCTTTCGACCAACTGAATCCTCAAGTGCTCAACCCGCTGCTGCTGAAATGGCTCGGTAAAATGCAAAAGGCGCTGCCCATTCTCGGCGCGATAGCGTTGGTGGCGCTGATGGGTAGCGTCGAGATACATCGCTGGCGTGCGCCGAAGCCATCGGTTGCGCCGCTGCTCACATTCGCGCGCCTGCTGGCGGCCATCGCGGTAGCCAGCTTTCTGACGCACTGGATTGCGTTCCACACGTTTCATCTGCTGCTTCCCAAGGACCGCACCGGCCTGTTCTTCGTGATCCTATTTACGCTGATCTTCGGCTCCGCTCTGGCCTTGCGCTTCGAGTCGCAGCGCGGAGATCCAGTGCGCTGGGCCGCGTCCGCGGTGCTCATTGTTGTGGCAGCCTACTTCGCCGGATGTCTACGGCTGGGCTATTTCAAGGAATGGCGGTACGATGCGGACACCAAGCCACTTTACTGGGCCGCCGTCGACGCAAACCGCCGTTGTGGAGTGCGAGAGTTCGTCACGTATTGGATGTACCCGGGCATACTCAATTTTTATGAAAGAAGTTACGGCCACGTCTCGCTCCAGTTTCCATCCGACTCCACCAAGCCGCTTCCAGTCGATAAAGCAGGCTATGTGCTCTACTACCCCGAGAATGCCGCCTTCATTCAATCTCAGGGATTGAGCATCCGCTATAAAGGCGAGCAAAGCGACGCCGTCCTTGCGGTGCGGGGCTGCACTGCTCCACCTAAGTAACAGCCCGCAAGACGGAGCGCGTGGGCTGCTTAGTCGACTTGGAATGAGGGCGCCCGCGCGCCCTTTGCGGGCTGTCCATAGCGGACTCGGCCTGCGCTATACTCCACCTTGAGCTACGCTCGATTCCGATGTCTGCCGCGAAAACTATAGCGGAATTTGAACGAGCCGGCCAGGAGCGGAGCACACGCTCTCGGGCGCTCGCATGGGCCGGACCGCTGGTCCTGCTGCTGGCGGTCATCGGATTTTTTTGGAAACTTGTTCTCACCAGCCAGTACACCTGGCTGGCGTCTTTCGACCTGGCCGATCAAGTCGCTCCCTGGCTCAACTACGAGGCGCAGCAATTTCATTTGCATCATCTCCCGATTTGGGACCCATTGCTGTTCGGAGGGCAATCGCTCATCGGGCAAGGGCAGCCCGGCCTCGCCTATCCTCTCAACTGGCTTTTGTTTTCTCTACCGCTGCATCAAGGGCATATCAATTTCGACATTTTGAACTGGTATTTTCTGACCATTCATTATCTGGCTGCGCTCTTCTGTTTTTTCCTTTGCCGCGATCTGGGCCGCAGCATACCGGCCAGCGTACTCGCAGGGCTGGCCTTTGGCCTGGGAGGTTACGTGGGCAATACGGACTGGCCGCAGATGATCAACGGTGCGATTTGGGGCCCGCTGATCCTGCTGTTCCTGTTCCGCGCTGCACGCGGCGTGCGCCCCATCGCGAGCGCCGCTTTCTCCGGACTGTTCCTGGGCATGAGCTGGCTGGCGGGCCACCACCAGGTCCCGATCTTTCTCACGCTGGCATCGGGCGGAGTATGGCTCTACTTCTTGCTGGAAAATGGGCGGTGGAACGCGTCGCGCGTGAAACCCGCCGTGGTCTTCGCCGCTTTCTTTGTCCTCACCGGTGCTCTCCAGATGTGGCCGGCGTATGAATATGGGCGCCTGGCTCTGCGCTGGGTCGGGTCGCCGCACGATCCGATTGCGTGGAATCAAGTTGTTCCTTATTCGGTGCATCAGCAGTTTTCTCTCAGCCCGATCTATCTCCTGGGCATTCTGGTCCCTGGCTACGACCAGCGCGTCGTCCCGTTCATGGGCGTGGTCGCGATTGCCATGGCTTCGCTGGCGTTGGCGTGCTGGTGGAGACTCAAAGAGGTTCGCATCCTCTTCGGCATCGGCGTGGCCGGACTATTCTTGGCCTTGGGCAAGAGCGACGTCTTCCATGGAATTCTGTACAGCATCGTGCCGCTGTTTGAAAAAGCGCGCAGTCCGGAAGTCGCGATCTACCTGTTTAACTTGGCGATCGCCGTCCTAGTGGCGTTCGGCCTGGATGCTGCATTTCTGCCTGAGAACCGGCCGTTGATAAGGCGGGCGGCATTCCTGCTGCTCGGCTTTGGCGCCCTGCTATTTCTGGTCATTCTGGGCATCGATGTGGGACACGCCTTCAACTGGGGATTCGACGACCGCGTGGTGATCTGCCCGCTGGTCGCGCTGGCGCTGGCCGGTCTGCTCTTCCGCTGCAGCCGCCCGGACGCAAGCCGCGCCTGGTTGCCCGCGATGCTTGGCGCGCTGCTCATGATGGAGTTGGGAAACCAGGCTTTTTACTGGCTTCCTGCCAAGGAAGACAAAGTCGCCGTCACCTATCTCAAGGCCTTCGACAATACCAGGGACGTGGCCGCGTTCCTGAAGCGCCAACCCGGGCCTGTACGCGCGGACGTCAGCCGCGAGGACGTAGAGTTCAACTTTGGCGATTGGTACGGTATCGATGCCATGGAGGCCCTGCTCCCAAGTTTGCCCGCGAGCTTGTG
>DATJWJ010000124.1:0-68951 GCA_035501355.1 Bryobacteraceae bacterium
CTCGAAGATCCGAAGTACAAAAATGAGAAGGTCCTGATCTTCAGCGAGCACAAGGACACGCTCAACTTCCTCGTGCGTCGGCTTGAGGGCATGGGTTACACGGGCAAGGTCGCGAAAATCCATGGCGGTATGCCGTACCAGGATCGGGAAGAGCAGGTTGAGTTTTTCCGCAAACCTGCGAGCGACGGAGGCGCGACCTATATGGTCGCCACGGACGCCGCGGGCGAAGGCATCAACCTTCAATTCTGTTGGCTGATGGTCAACTACGACATCCCGTGGAACCCGGCTCGCCTGGAGCAGCGCATGGGGCGTGTCCATCGCTACAAGCAGAAGCACGACCCAGTAATCATCCTGAACCTCGTTGCCGGCAAGACCCGCGAGGGCCGCGTCGTCAAGACTCTGCTCGACAAGCTCGAGCGAATGCGAAAGGAACTGAATTCCGACAAGGTCTTCGATGTGATTGGCCGGCTATTCGAAGGCGTTTCACTCAAATCCTACCTGGAGGATGCCATCACAGAAGATGGTGCCGAACGCGCCTGCAAGACAATTGAAGGTTCTTTGACGCCCGAGCAGCTCCGCGCCTACGAGGCGAAGCAGCGGGCGATCTTCGGCGATGGTGGAGATGTGAGGCGCGAGCTCAATCGCCTTCGTGAAGAGTCCGATCAGGAGATCTATCGGCGGCTTCTACCGGGCTATGTCCGCCAATACATCGAGAAGGCTGCGCCATTTGTCGATATCGATCTGCAAGGCGACACCAATCGCTATTTTTCATTCGCCCCCAAAAGACGCGGCAGTCTCGATCCATTGCTACCGCTCCTCGAAGCACACCCCGCGGAGGAGCGTGAGAAGCTGACCGTGTATCGCCCCACTGACGATGACGGTGGAATTTGGCTGCATCCCGGCGAACCGCTGTTCGAAAGCTTCCGGGCAATCGTTACATTCCGGCTTTCCGCCGCCGCCCGACGCGGCGCGACATTCACTGATGCGAATACCGACCGGCCATACCTCTTCCACGTAGCGCAGGTGAGTGTCGTTCGGAAGGCCGACCCGGAGCTTCCGGCTTACAAGTCTGACGAAACGCTGGAGGTCAGACTCGTCGCGATCCGGCAGTATCTCAACGGGGACATCGAAGAATGCCCAATCGAGCAGTTGCTCGTTTTGAAGGGCAGCCAGGGTGCGGCACCTCAATATGGTTCAGTCATTATTTCCGCCAAAGAGCGCGTGGACGCCGCCAGAGCCTGGATTGAGAAGAGTGTCGCTCAAGCCCGCGCGGATCAACTGAGCCAGACATTGCGGGACGGCTTGCCTGGCCAGATCGATTTTCTGTCGCGCGGCTACGATTACCAAGAGGCCGAGTTGGCGGCCCAGCGGTCACGGCTCACCGACAAGGCGCGGGCCGGCGACCCGAAAGCCAAGGGCGACCTCACACGGATTCGAGAACGCCAGCGTTCACTATCGCTGCAAAAGTCTTCCGCGATCCGAGAGCGACAGCGAGAACCTGAGCTGATCATGGCTGGCGAGATCGAACTCCTTGCGCATGCCCTCATCGTTCCGAGTGCCGATCCAGAAGACAAAAAACGGCAGGATGCGGTCGTTGAAATGATCGCGATGCGGATGGCAATCGCCTTCGAGGAATCCGAAGGTGCCGTAGTGCAAGATGTCCACACTCCGGAACTAGCACGGCACGCCGGATTGCAGGATAACCCTGGGTTCGATCTCCTATCCAGGCGGCGGAATGGTGAGAAACGGTGTATTGAGGTAAAGGGCAAAGCGCGGATCGGTGACGTTGACGTGAGCGCCAACGAGTGGCCGGCCGCATGCAACTTGGCGAACCAGTACTGGTTCTACGTCGTATTTGACTGCGCCAGCGCACATCCGCAACTGCTCCGCGTACAGGACCCGTTCAACAAGCTTTTGGCCCGTGCCCGCAGCTTCCTGATTGACGAGAAGAGCATCTTTACGGCGGCGGAGGCATAGCTGAACATGATAAAACCCGTAACCGACCCGGCCGGAAGGAATTCAAATGGCTATTAACGATAAGCGATTGATCGAGATCGCATTTCCCCTTAAGCAAGCATCACTTGACTCTGTGCACGAGAAGAACGTGCGGCACGGCCACATCTCGACACTGCACATTTGGCCCGCTCGACGGCCACTTGCAGCGTCTAGGGCCACGCTGATTGCCACCCTTCTTCGTGACCCAGGGGAGAAGGAAGAGCGGGAACAGATGCTAGAGAGGCTCGGCGGAAAGATCGTCGAGGTTGTCAAGAAGAAGAAACTTCCGAGTGGGCGTGTGGAAGAAACCGTTGTTCCCGAAACCGTGGGCGGAGTGCTCCATTGGGGGCGGGAATCGAACACGAATTTGGACTGGTTCCGCAAAGCTATCAAAGAAGAGTACGGTGGCAGCGCTCCGCGCTTTCTCGACCCGTTTTCAGGCGGAGGCGCGATCCCATTGGAGGCAATGCGCCTCGGTTGCGACGTCACTGCGATTGACATCAACCCAGTTGCATGGTTCATCCTCAAATGCACCCTTGAATATCCGCAACGTCTGGCTGGAAAGCATCGCCCTCTTCCGCAATTTGCCCTGAACTCAGTCGATTTCATGGAACAGTTTTTCAAGGGGAATGCGAAGCTAACAGCGAAACAACTCGAACGAAACCTCAAGGCCGTCCAAGACCGGTTGTTCCCTCCTCCGGATGTCGACCTCGCATGGCACGTCCGAGCTTGGGGCTCGTGGGTGTTGGATCGCGCCCGTAACGATCTCGGTCAATACTATCCGGTTGTCAATGGCAAGCCTACGATTGCCTATCTTTGGGCGCGCACGGTCAACTGCAAGAATTGTCGTGCACTGATTCCATTACTGAAGACGAAGTGGCTGTGCAAGAAAGATAGCAAACGCGTGCTGCTGACCCTCGAGCCTAACCCGTCGAAAACAGGTGTCGTTTTCGGAATCAGAGAAGACGTCCCTCAGGCTGGTGGGAACACGGCGCAGCGCCGAGAGCATGACAAGAAGATCAGCGCCGGGACCATGTCTCGATCCGGCGTCTCATGTCCCTGTTGCAACGGTTCGATCACCACAATGGAAGAGCTCCGCACCGAGGGCCTGGCTGGCAGGCTTGGCGTTGTGATGACCGCGGTGGTTGTCGAAGGCTCCAAGGGTAAAGAATACCGTTTGCCAACAGAACAGGAAATCTCACTGGCTGCGCATGCCGAATCAGAGGTGCCCGAGACCTTCAGAGATGTGCCATTCGGACTGCCGGATGACCCCCTCCTGGAAGACGCCAAACGGAACACTTGGTGCATGCAGTATGGAGTGGATCGATGGTACAAGCTGTTTACACCGAGACAGCTAGTAGCGCTGGGTACCTTCGTCAAACACACACGCGCGGTTCGAGAAGCGCTCCGTTCTGAGGGCTATGGACAGGAGTGGATTGAGGCTATCTGTGCATTGCTGGCCGCCGCATTCGACCGCATGGTGAATTACCTCAGCACGGTCTGCATTTGGGAATCACTGGCGGAAGAGATCAAACAGACCTTTCTCCGATTTGCAATTCCACTGGCGTGGGATTTCGCCGAGGCGAACCCGCTCGCACCCAACGATCGATTCTACGTCGGTGCTGTTTCGAACGTTGGCCGGGTGATTCAGCCCTTGCTGACCGCAACCACTATGGCGCCTACGCCAACGGTCATCTGTACAAGCGCCACGAAGGAACTTACAGGAAGCTTCGATGTGGTTGTCACGGACCCACCATACTACGACGCCATTGGGTACTCCGTCCTAATGGACTTTTTCTACGTCTGGTTGCGGCGAAATCTCTATGGGCTCTCCTCGGAATATGACCACGCTTTCCGAGAGCCGACCGCACCCAAGTGGAATCACACAGCGAACGATGGAGAGCTCATCGATGATGCTAGTAGGTTTGAAGGCGACAGAACGCGCTCGAAAGCCGCCTATGAAGACGGGATGTTTCGGGCGTTTCAATCGTGCCATCGGGGGCTGGCACCCACTGGACGGCTGGTAATCGTCTTCGCCAACAAACAGCCAGATGCATGGGGCACTTTGGTGTCGGCAATTATCAAGGCCGGCTTCGTCGTCGATGGCTCGTGGCCAATTATGACAGAGATGCGCGGAGGAGTCCGCAACTACGGCAGGGCCTCTTTAGCCTCCTCGGTGTGGCTCGTATGCAAGAAACGAAATGACGCAGCACGTCCCGGCTGGGACAATACTGTTCTTGCCGAGATGCTCGAACGAATTCAGACGCGCCTCAGGGACTTCTGGGACGCTGGAATCCGAGGTCCGGACTTCGTCTGGGCAGCTACCGGGCCGGCGTTGGAAGTATATAGCAAGCATCCAGTTGTGAAAAAGGCAAACGCACCGGGTGAGTTTATGGCTGTCACTGAGTTCCTCGGACACGTGCGCCGAATTGTCGTCGATTTTATTGTTGGGCAAGTACTTAGTCACAACGGAGCCACGGAGTCTGTGAGTGGGCTAGATGACTTGACAACCTACTACATCCTGCACCGCTACGATTTTGGCTTCAATGAAGCGCCGATGGGCGCCTGCATTCTATACGCAACGTCTTGTGGATTAAGTGATCGTGAGCTTACGGACCGGTATGAAGTGTTGGCCAGGACTGGTGGTTCAGCTGAGGAAGACGCCGCAGAGGTAGATGGGGAAGAGGAGATCGACGAAGACGACTCGTCAACATCGAGCGGCAAGATGAAGCTCCGGACGTGGGTTCAGCGAAACAGAAAGAATCTCGGTGCAGACGTTGACGGCAAACCCGCTCCCATGATTGACCAGATCCATCGCCTGATGCACCTCTGGAAATCCGGTGATGTGATCAAGGTTGATGAGTACTTGGACTCGCGTGCACTTCGCCGAAATAGCGTCTTTGTTCAGTTGGTCCAGGCTTTGATCGAACTATCACCCGCTGGCAGCGAAGAGCGTGCGATTCTAGAGAGCCTCAGCAACCATGTGGCAGCTCGTGGCGTTGCTTATGAGGACAAGCAGCTTCCGTTGGGTAGCTGAGGAAGGAACTTACGATGACCAAATTAGCATGGACCCCGTGGCACCAGGTCGTTCAATTGCGGGACGACATCAAGTCGGGCGAGTTATCGATGGCCATCTTCGCGGCGGACCTTTACGACGTCGTGATGGGCAAGGCAAAGCCCGTCTACCAGATCCCGTCGGAGTTCTTCGCGCTTACCTATCCGACTTTCAACCTCCGCGAGTTGGCGAAAGACGTATGCACTCGACTTGCGGGGAAGAATGACAAAGCCGTGCGGCAATTGGAGTTGACCTACGGCGGCGGCAAGACGCACACGCTGATTACGCTCAACCACCTTGTTGCGGAGCCGTCGTCGCTGCCGGACCTTCCTGCCGTCAAGGAATTCGTCCAACACATCGGAATGACCCCTCCTAAAGCCAGGGTTGCCGTTCTGCCGTTTGACAAGCTCGATCCTGAAAAGGGTATGGAGGTGAAGGGGCCATCAGGAGAGAAGCGTTGGCTGCGGAATCCCTGGAGCGTGCTGGCCTACCAGATCGCCGGCGACGGTGGGCTCCGACTCCTTAACGCTGAGGGCAAAGCGGAAGAGCGCGAGAGCGCTCCCGCCGAAAACTTGTTGGTCGACCTGCTTGCCCTGCCTGTCAAGGAGAACCTCTCTACTCTCCTGCTGATCGACGAAGTGCTGATGTACGCGCGCGGCAAGATCGGTATCGATCCGTCGTGGCGCGGAAAACTCATTGACTTCTTCCAATACCTCACCCAGGCAGCCACGAAGGTCGATCGATGCGCGATTGTAGCGTCGTTGCTAGCGACCGATCCGTCCAAGAGCGATACCCTCGGCAAGGAGCTCACGAACGAGCTTTATGCGATCTTCCGCCGACAAAAGGAAGAGGGCGTACAACCGGTGCAGAAGGAAGACGTCGCCGAGGTCCTGCGCCGTCGTTTCTTCACTCCGGACTCGATTCGGGATCGCGAGGCGTTCCGGTCCCACATAGTGGCGGCACTGAAGGGCATCAGCACGTTGGACGAGCAGACTTCCAAAGAGGGGAAGAATGCAGAGGAACGCTTCCTTAAGAGCTACCCCTTCCATCCCGATCTGACCGAGATTTTCTACACTAAGTGGACGAACCTGGAGAGCTTCCAGCGGACCCGCGGAATCCTGCGCACGTTCGCGCTTTCTCTTCGCGACGCTGAAAAATGGGATCAGTCACCATTGGTCTCAACGAACGCATTTCTGTCGCTTGCGGATGCGGATGCGATTTCCGAATCGGCGCGCGAACTCACCGGGGTTGCGACGAGCGAGGAGTATGAAGGCAAGAAACAGGAGTGGAGCGCAATTCTCCAGGGTGAACTGAACAAGGCAAAGCAGATCCAGCAGACATACCCGGGATTGCGCCATCGCGAAGTCGAGCAGGCAGTGTTCGCAACGTTTCTTCATTCGCAACCCATCGGCCAGAAGGCCGTACTCAGGGAGATCTACAGCCTCGTGGGTCACACTCGCCCCGACAAAATCGAATTAGAAAAGGCGTTGAAGCGATGGACCGAGGTTTCATGGTTCCTCGATGAAGCGGCAATCGCTGATGCTGATCTCGGCGGTGATGGAAAGAAGGGACTCCCGAAGACGTGGCGGCTCGGTTCCCGTCCGAATCTCCGACAAATGCATAGCGCCGCTTGCGACAACGTTCTCCCGGAAATCATCGAGGCGAAGCTGCTCGATGAGATTCAGAAGGTTAAGAGCCTTACCGCCGGCGCCGCTGCGGTTGTCGGCAAGGTCCACAATCTTCCCGAAAAGCCGAAAGACATCGAGGACGATGGTGAGTTCCACTATGGCGTCCTGGGTCCGAAGGCCGCATCCGACTCCGGCAAGCCGAGCGCGGAGGCTCGACGGTTCATCGATGAGAAAACCGGGGCCGATTCGCAGCGCGTGTATCGGAACGCGGTTGTCCTGGCCGCGCCTTCGCGCGACGGATTAGATGTGGTCCGGAACGCGATCAAGGAGTATCTGGGTTGGGAGGAGGTGACGTCGCAACTGAAAGATCAGGAACTTGATCCCACCCGCGCCGAACTGCTTTCTTTGAATCGTGACGCAGCCCGGAAGAGAATTCCTGAGGCGGTCCAGCAAGCCTACTGCATCGTCGTGACGGTCTCAGACAAGAACGAGGTGCAGGCGTTCAAGTTGGCGATCGACAATCGCCCACTGTTCCAGATCATTAAAGAGGACGCGCGTTCGCGCATCCAGGACACGGCGATCAGCGCGGAAGCTATGCTCCCTGGCGGCCCCTACGATCTGTGGCGCGAAGGCGAGACAGCGCACCGCGTGAAGGATCTGGTGAACGCCTTCGCCCAGCGTCCGCAGCTTCCCAAGATGCTCAATCGCAAGGCTATCTTGGACACGATTATCGACGGATGCGTGAACGGGGCTTTCGTGCTCAAGCTCACGCGCCCCGATAAGTCCGTTCGGACATTCTGGCGTCAGACGCCAGACGAGGTCGCGATCAAGGACCCGAGCCTCGAGGTCGTGCTGCCGGAGGCTGCGGAACTCACCGAGGTCTCGTCAGGGCTTTTGTCGCCGCAGATTCTTCCATCGTTGTGGACCGGCCAGTCGATCGCTGCGAAGGACGCGTTTGATTACTTCGCCGGCGGCAAGGTCGTGAAGGTCCAACGCGAGGGCTATGAGGAACCGGTTGTAATCCCGAAAGCCACAAAGGCGGTTGTCGAATCAGCCATCGAGGCGGCGGTGAAGGAAGGGCGCCTGTGGCTTATCAGTGGCCCCGCCAGCGTGTTCTCCGAGGAGATTCCGACGGGCCTGTTGAACAACGATGCCCAACTCCAGCCACCGCCGGAAGCCATTTCGCCGATGGCGATTGTGCCCGACGTTCTAACGGATGCGTGGAGCAACGGGACCGCTACCGCTCTGTCGATCTCTGTTGCGCTCTCAAAGAAAGCTGGCAAGCCACTGCCGTGGGCACCCGTGAGGGATGCCATTGACGGCGCGATTCGCACCCGAATTCTGGAGCGCACCGAAGACTCAGGTGCGTGGCCCACGGAGTATTCAAATTCCAAGAACGTGAAGCTCCGGCGTCCTTTGGACGTACCGCCTCCGCCACCGCCTCCGCCACCGCCACCCAAACCCGGCGTGTTGGTCGCGCGGGCCGACCTCCGGTCGAATCAGATTCAGGATCTCGCGGACCAGATCAGTGACATCACTCTCGCTGCAGCCGGGCTGGATCTAAAGTTCAATGTCCAGGTCGAGGTTTCTGGCACGAATTCCGGTTCAGCAGAAGCCGTGGCAAAGCTGAATCAGCTTCTAGGAGCGATCTCGGAGGAATTCGTATTGCAGTAGTTGGCTTGAGGAGATCGGTCGGACTTGCACAAGTTTTCACAGGATAAACCCGTTGGACGTTTCCGTATGGAGTTGGCCGCTGCGGTTGCTCAGCCCACCACAACAAATCCAACGTGGTGGCGTGGCCTTAGGTCACAGCGCGTCACAGCGCAAAGCCCGTAAGTCTATGAGGAATTGGTAGCGCTAACGGGAATCGAACCCGTATTTAAGCCTTGAGAGGGCTCCGTCCTAACCGTTAGACGATAGCGCCGTATTTTCATTATACAAGTGAGGGTGAAGAAACGCCGTGCACCGCGCTCTCTGTGTTAGAGTACGAAATATGCGAATCATCGCGGCCATTTTCTTGGGAGCTTTCTGTTTAATCAGCGTCGGATGCGTAGACGGGGGCGTCATGCTGCAGGATGCCCAACAAGGCGAATGGTCCAACTTCCATAATCCCGCAAACAAGGTCACCAAACCTGGACCTACAGCCGAGAACTCCGCGAACGAGAAGTAAGGCATTCGCTCGGGAGTTCCCAGCATCTCGGTCAGTCTGCGCTCGCTAACGATACCAATCTTGATCGCGGTGATAGTGTTCGCCGCCGCGGTCATATCCCGGATCCCGCCAACCAACCACGTGCAACGGCAGTCGCAGTTCAAAACCAATGACGGTATCGCCCGGTATGCGGATTTCCGAACCCCGCGTTTCTACCTCTCCGCCAGTAGCTCCTGCGATCGCGCCCATGATCGCGCCCACTACCCCGGTGCCGTTTTGATAAGTCTGCGTGTCGAACTCGGGTCCGCTGGCATCCATGCTTCAACGACGCCCGTTGACCGTGATCGATTCAATGTCCATGGCCATCTCTTGAGGGCCGGCTTGGCGAACGATCAGTTCGAAGGTTCGCAATTTGCATGGCAGGCGATTCAGTAACAAGTTCCTGAGCGGGAAACCAAGGTGACCGCCGAAACACTAATACTTCGGCACGCTCGGATCGACTTTATCGCTCCAAGCCAGGATCCCGCCCTTCATGTTGCGGACCTTCTTGAATCCCGCCTGCTTCAGAAAGTCGACCGCCTTGGCGCTGCGCACACCGCTCTTGCAGTGCGCCACGATCTCATCGGCGGAATCGAGTTCATTCACGCGCTTGGGCAGATCGCCCAGCGGGATCAGCTTCGCATGCGGGATGCGGCAGATCTGGTATTCGTGCGGCTCGCGCACGTCGATCAAAACGAACGGATCGTCCCGGTCGATCTTGGCCTTCACTTCCACCGGATCGATGTCTCCTTCCACCGCGACCGGTTCATGCGACTGATTGGGAATGCCGCAGAACTCCTGGTAGTCGATCAGCTCGCGAATGCTGGGGTGATCGCCGCACACCGGGCACTCCGGATTGCGCCGCAGTTTCAGCTCGCGGAAACGCATCCCCAGCGCGTCGTAAAGCAGCAGACGTCCAACCAGCGGCTCACCGGCGCCCAGGATCAGCTTCACCGTCTCGGTGGCCTGGATCAAACCCACGATGCCAGGTAAAATGCCCAGCACTCCACCTTCAGCGCAGCTTGGAACCAGACCCGGAGGTGGCGGCTCAGGATACAGGCAGCGATAGCACGGCCCGCCGGGATACGCGAACACGGTGGCTTGCCCTTCGAACCGGAAGATGGAACCATAGACGTTCGGCTTGCCCAGCAATACGCAAGCGTCGTTGACCAGATAGCGGGTTGGAAAATTGTCCGTGCCATCTACCACCAGGTCGTAATCTTTGAGAATCTGGAGCGCGTTCTCGCTGGTCAGCGCGGTCTCATGCCGGTCAATCTCGACGTAGGGATTGATGTCAAGCATAGTCTCGGCGGCCGAGTCGAGTTTCTTGCGACCGACATCCTTAGTGCCATGGATCACCTGCCGCTGCAGGTTGGTGAAATCGACCACATCGAAGTCCACCAGGCCGATGCGGCCCACTCCCGCCGCAGCCAGGTACATGCCCAGGGGAGCGCCCAGGCCTCCGGTGCCGATGAGCGCGACCTTCGCATTCTTGAGCTTCAGTTGGCCATCCATCCCAACTTCGGGCATGATCAGATGGCGGCTGTAGCGCAGGATTTCTTCTTTGGACAAACTGGCCGGGGGCGCAGCAACGCCGGCCGATCCGCCCGCGATGCTCGGCACGATGGAGACCGTGTCGCCTTCCTTCAGCGGTGTTGCTTCCTTGTTCAGATAGCGGATGTCGTCATCGTTCACGTAGACGTTAACGAAACTGCGCAGCTTGCCTTCGTCGGTGTACAAGTGCCGTCGCAGATCGGCATATTGCGAAGTGAGCGATTGGAGCACCTCGCCCACGGTGGAGCCCTGCAACTGCACCGAGTCCTGTTTGGCGGTGTATTGTCGCAGCGGAGTGGGGATCAATATCTTAGCCATAGATCAATTCTTCCTTGGGCGCTTCCTTCTGATCGAAATCCGGCCGGTAGCTGGCGGCATGATCGAAACGCCCGTTCTTTACGGATAGCACGACATAGGAGAACCAGGAGCAGGAGTTTTCCAGATCGCGCTTGGAGAAGTAGGCGTCGCAATCGGGGTGCGAATGGAACACGCCCAGCACCTCCAGATTCCTGGCGCGAGCCTCCCGGTCGACACGATTCAAATCCTGCGGGTCCATCACGAAAAAATCTTCCTGCGGGCCGGTATAAGTATTGGGCAGCGGCACAGCTTCACGCACCACGCCGTCCGACCCCAGCATCACACCGCAGCACTCTTTGGGAAAAGTCTTCTCGGCATGCGACACCATGGTATCCCAGGCCGCCTTCTCAACTCGGATCATGCCAGAACGATTCGCTCAAATACTTGTAGGCGCCGTCGCATAGCATGGTGACGATGACGCCGCGCTGGCCTGCTTGAGCAAGTTCCGCGGCCACCTTGCAGGCGGCTACCAGGTTGGCGCCCGAAGAAATTCCGGCCAGCACCGCCTCTTCGCGAGCCAGACGCCGGCACATCGCATAGGCATCTTCGGTTTCGATCCACACGTTGTCGTCGGCCAGCTTGGGGTCGTAGATTCCCGGAACGATGGCCGTCGGCATGTGCTTCAGGCCTTCCAATCCGTGAAAGCCCGAGGAGGGCTGCGCGGAGATGCATCGAATGCCCGGAATCTCCTTGCGCAGGCGGCGCGAGTTGCCGACGAAAGTCCCGCTGGTTCCCATGCACGCGACGAAATGTGTGACGCGTCCGTCGGTCTGCGCCAGGATCTCTAGCGCCGTGCCCTCGTAGTGCGCTTTCCAGTTGGCCGGATTGTTGTATTGGTCGGGATAAAAGTATCGATCCGGATCGGCCTTGTAGATTTCGCGGCACAACCGGATGGCGCCGTCGGAGCCCTCGCCGGGATTGCTGAAAACCATCTCCGCGCCGTAAGCCTGCAGCACGTGTTTGCGTTCCATCGATGCGTTCCGCGGCAGGCACAACTTCACCTGGTAGCCGCGATAGGCGGCGATCATGGCATAAGCGATTCCGGTGTTGCCGCTGGTAGCGTCCAGAATGACGCGGTCCGGCGTGAGTTTTCCGGTTCGTTCTCCATCCAGGATCATGTTGAGTGCGGCGCGATCTTTGACCGATCCGCCCGGGTTGAAAAATTCCGCTTTGCCGTAAATTTCGACGCCTGGAAAATCCCGCGCGATGCGCTCCAGCCGAATCAGCGGTGTGTGCCCGATGAGCTGCAGCAGGTCAGTCGCGACCAAACGCGAGACTGGGGGGACAATGCTAGTAGCAGCCGACATTTATATATCTCTAATGTTATCACCTATTTGTCGCTAGACAATAAGGTGTAGACCCAAGGGCTCAGGTTTTAGATGCAAAACCCGAGTTATGGATGCCGGATAATGCTGGGGCCGGCGTGGCAGATTAGTAATGATGCGCATCGCGGTCGTTTCAGACATTCACGGCAACCGGACCGCGTTTGAAGCCGTCCTCGCGGATCTGCGGCAAACTTCTCCGGACTTGGTCCTGCACGGCGGCGATTTGGCCCATGGCGGAGCTAGTCCGGCCGAGATCGTGGACCGCATTCGGGACCTGGGCTGGCAGGGCGTAATGGGCAACACCGACGAGATGCTTCCAAGGCCGGAGACGTTGACGGAGTTTGCCAGCCGGTCGCCACATCTCGAATCCCTTTGGACCGCGATCGAAGAGATGGCGGCGGCGACACGCGAGGCTTTAGGCGAAGAAAGGATCGCCTGGCTGGCCGCGCTGCCGCGTGTTCAAGTGCTTGGCCCGATAGCGTTGGTGCATGCGAGCCCCGACACGACCTGGCGGTCACCGGCGCACACAGCCTCGGATGCGGAGTTGGAGGCGGTCTATTCTCCGCTGGCCCGGCCGATCGTGATCTACGGGCATATCCATCATCCTTTTGTACGCAGCGTATCGGGAATGGTGGTAGCCAACACCGGCAGTGTCAGCCTTTCTTATGACGGCGACGCGCGAGCCGCCTATCTGTTGCTGGACGACGGGCAGCCCTCAATCCGGCGCGTGGAGTACGACGTGGCCGGCGAAGTGAAGGCCCTGGATGCTTGCGGCCTTCCCCATGCTGCTTGGATCGCGAAGACTCTTGTTAGTGCGACTCCACAGATGCCGTAGGAAATGGCTTCGCCTCGCGCGGCCTTGCGATATGATCGAAATGCTAAAGGACGAATATGAATCCTCAAACTGAATACGTGACGCTTTCGGTCAGCGATGGCACTTCCATGCGTGCGTTCGTGGCGCATCCTCAAGGGAGCCCTGTTGCCGGGCTTCTAGTCTTTCAGGAAGCCTTTGGCGTGAATGCCCATATTCGCGACGTGACCACTCGGTTCGCCCGCGAAGGCTACCTGGCGGTGGCGCCCGAGCTTTTTCATCGCACCGGTCCGGGATTCGAAGGCAACTACACCGATTTCGCGGCCGTGATGCCGCATTTCCAAGGCCTCACTGAAGCTGGTTTGGAGGCGGATATTCGGGCTTCCTTCGAATGGGTGCAGCGCAGCGGCGGGAATCTGTCAATCGGCGCAGTCGGCTATTGCATGGGCGGACGCGCCGCCTGCCTGGCGGGTCTGGTGACGCAGCTCGGGTGCTGCATCTCGTATTATGGCGGAGGCATCGCGCCGAGCCAGTATTTTCCCGGTTTGCTGGACCGCTTGAAGGATATGTCAGGCCCCATCTTGCTGTTCTGGGGCGGTAAGGATCAACACATCGGACCCGACCAAATTCAGGCCGTGACGAACACGCTGAAAGCCGCTGGCAAGCCGTACGTCAACGTCGAATTTTCCGAAGCCGACCACGGGTTCTTCTGCGATGCGCGCGCCAGTTACAATCCCGCGGCCGCCGCCGAAGCCTGGCCGCTCACCTTGGCGTTCCTAAAGACCCATCTGGCGGCGGTTGCGCGCAAAGCCGACGCCTGAACCATTCGCTCGCGCCGGTTGAAGTTTACATTCTTAACGCTCCTTTCGACGCCTCTCTAGGTAGCGGGCGGTTATCCTGAAGGTGGAAGCGTCGATGGAATTGGATCCAAACTCGCGGCGTGAGTGGATTTCCTGGGCCGGCGTGGGCCTGCTGGTGCTGCTGTGCTGCGCGTTAGCGATCCTCCAATACCGCTGGATCGGCGAGGTCGCCCAGGCGGAACATGCTCGTCTCCAGGAAGACTTGCGGTCGCGATTGAATCTCCTGCGCCGCAGCTTTGACGAGCAAGTCTCCTCGGCGTGTGCTGCCCTTGTTCCGCCCAGCCAAGCAGTTGAGCGAGTGGGACGAGAGGAAGCATATCTGGAGCAATATCGGCGCGCGCAACAAGCAAAAGATCAGATTGCGCGGCGCATTGCTCTGGCAATTCCCGAAGACGATTCCCTCAGCCTTGAAATTCTCGATCCGGCTCTGGGCCGGTTCACCTCCGCGGCGTGGCCCCGGGAATGGAACGCGCTGCACGATCGGTTAGTGGCGAAGGTCAGGCACGAGCCCTTTCGTCCCGCGGAGAACGGCGACTCAACGCTGATCGAGTTCCCCAGATTCGGTCCGCCGGACCCTCGCGAACGCGAGTGGCTCATCGTGGAGCTGAACCTGGACGTGCTGCGCGGCGATATTCTTCCGGCCCTGTTGAACCGGTACTTGGGCAGTGATGGAAAGCTTGACTACGATGCGGAAGTGGTGGTCAACGGAAACCCGCCGGAGATCATCTACCAGTCGGGGCCACCCCAGCAGCCAGGAGCTTCCTCGGCCGACGCCTCGATAACGCTGCTCGATATTCCGCAAATCGGGCCAATGCCGGGGCCTGGCCGCGGAATGTTCATGCCTCCAGGCCCGAATCGCGGACCGGACCGGTTCTCGGATCGCGGACTCCCTCCAGGCCCCGGTCCGCAGCCTCCGCCGGATGCCGGTCGCGGGCGATGGCTCCTAAAAGTTCATCACCATGCAGGCTCGCTAGAAGCCATCGTCGCGCAGGCCCGCTGGCGCAACGTCGCTCTGTCTGGCGCCCTTTTGTTGCTCATCCTGGCCGTGGCTGCTTCCCTTTTGCGTTTGTCGCGCGAACGGCAGCGCATCGCGGAACTCGAGATGAACTTTGTAGCGGGCGTCTCGCACGAGCTCCGAACGCCGCTCACCGTGATCCAGACGGCGGCTTTCAATCTTCGAGGCAGGCTCGCAAATTATCCGGGCCAGGTGGAGCGCTATGGACAGTTGATCCAGGCCGAGAGCGAAAAGCTGACTGCGCTGGTGGAGCGCGTTCTTCGTTACGGGAGCGTTAAAGCTGGGCAGGTGATTCGCCGGCGCGAGCCGGTGGAGATCGGTGCTCTCATCGAAGAAAGTCTCGAAGTCAGCCGTAGCGCGGTCGAGCACGCCGGCCTGGTCGTGGAGAAGCACGTTGAAGCGCAGCTGCCCGTGGTGCTGGCCGACGAAGTGGCCTTGCAGCATGCCATCCAGAATCTGCTCGAAAACGCATTGAAGTACGGGACCGAGGGAACCGGATGGATTGGAATCTTCGCGGGCGTTGTACGTGGCCAGCAGGGCAGCGCCGTCGAGATCCGTGTGGTGGATCGTGGTCCCGGCATCCCCGCCGAAGAGCGCGAGCACATTTTTGATCCGTTCTTTCGAGGCCGGAAAGCACTGGCGGACCAGGTGCACGGGACTGGCCTCGGATTGAACCTGGTAAAGAAAATCGTGGAGGCGCATGGAGGCGCCATCGAAGTGAAAAGCGAGCCGATGCAAGGCGCCGAGTTCATCATTCGCATTCCCGCCGCACCTCCGGAGTTCCAGCATGAGTTTGCGCATACTGTTGATTGAAGACGAGCCGGGACTGCTGCTGACCATCGGCGACCTTCTCAGAACGGAGGGCTACGAGGTCGAAACGGCTGCCGACGGCGAGGCCGGTTTGGCGAAAGCTTCCGGCCGGGAGTTCGACTTAGTGGTTTTGGATGTGATGCTGCCCAAGAAGTCCGGCCTGAATGTCTGCCGGGAGCTGCGTCAGAAGGGCATCGACGTGGCCATCCTGATGCTCACCGCCAAAACGCAGGTGATCGATCGCGTGCTGGGTCTCAAGCTTGGTTCCGACGATTATCTGGCCAAACCGTTCGATCCGCGCGAGCTGCTGGCGCGCGTGGAGGCGTTGCTCCGCCGGGTTCGCAAGGATCGCCGCATTCCGGTCCGGACCTTTGCGTTCGCCGACGTCCAAGTGGATTTCGAACGCGCTGAAGTGCACCGGGCCGGGCAGCCGGTCAGCATGGCGTCCAAGGAGCTACAGCTCTTGCAGTATCTGGTGCATCATCGCGACCGTGTGGTGCCGCGCGAAGAGATCCTGCAAAAGGTGTGGGAGTACGCGAGCGAAGTCACTTCGCGGACCATCGACGTGCACGTCGCGTGGCTGCGCCAGAAGGTGGACAATCCTCACAGCCCCAAGCACATTCAAACCATTCGCGGCAAAGGCTACCGGTTCACGCCGTAAAAATAAGCGCCGCCAACGTGTGTAGACGCCGGCGGCGCGTGCTTGCAGTTGAGGAAAGCGTTACTGAGGGAATCCGTGAGGCCCAGGTCCACCGGGGCCGGGGCCGCCCAAACCAGGTCCGCCTCCGGGGCTTGCCAGGTAGAGGTGCGTTGCGCCCGAGCTGGTATCGAACGTCTCAAAGGAGAACGACGGCGCGCAGGGAACGCCGGAGGTAGTGGTGAGCTGAATCTGGGCCCGAATTTCGCCGCGCACTCCGGAAAGTCCGGCACTCGAGAACGGAAGACTGGCGGATGACAACTGACCGGAGCTCAGGGTGAACGGAGTGGCCGATCCAATGGTGGAGCCGGCTGAGTTCAGGAACGAAATGGTTCCGGTGCAGGAAGCGGCCGTTCCAGTGGATGAATTGGCGGCAACGTTCACGACGTTAATCTGCGCGGTCTCCGTGCTGCCGAGTCCGGCCGGCGGAAGGGTGATGGTCCGCGTGCCGGTGCTGGACGGCTGAGCCAATAGAGACAAGATCGAACCTGCCGCGACGAAGGAAATCGAAATCAGCTTGCGAAGAAGCATGTTTAAACCTTTCTGATGGATTGTCGGCGAACGCGGCTGGTAGATTTCCGCGTTCTCGCTACACTCGACGGACGGGTGCAACGCGCAGTTGCCGTGAGGGCCGCTTTCTTAACTTTCTTAACCGAGACTTTTCGCGGGCTTTACAGGGCGTCGCGCGGCTATTCGTTCGCGCTCCCGGATTTCTTGGTTGAATTTACGGCTAGCAATTCGGAAGAAGGATTCGCTCGGGCCGGCCGTTCGATCATGGTCTTCAATTGCGGCGTTATGTCTTTCAAGATCTGCACCGCCAGGGCGCTGGTGAAGCTGTACGAGGCGGCTTTCGAGCCCGGAACGAAAGCCAAAATCGTGCCGTAGTAGCGGTCGCCAATCATAAACACGAACGTCGCGGTGCGGCTGACAACCTTTGAGCCGATGAGCGCGCCATGGGCGGTGAAGCTCTCCAGACGATTGTCGCCGGTACCGGTTTTTCCGCCAACCGGTAGCGCCTTCCCGTTGTCGAGGACAATGCCTCCGTGCAATCTCTTGCCGGTGCCGTTCTCGACCACGCCGATCAGTTCCTTGCGAACCAGCTCGGCAATTTCCGGCGAAATGATGCGCTGGCCCGCGGCAGGCGGATGGCTGACCACCGTTTCGGTGGGAGTGCCCTGGCCGAAGTGAAGCTGTGTAATTCTCTCGGACGGGTAGCGGACGCCGCCGCGCATGATGGTGCCTACTAACTCAGCCAGCGCCGCGGGAGTGTCACCCGAGACTCCAATGGTTGTCGCATAGGAAGGCACCAGCGAATCGAAAGGATAGCCTTGCCGCTTCCACGCTTTGTAGATCTCCTTGAAAGCATCCTGTTCGAGCAGCGTGTAGATGCGATTGTTCTGCGCACCCACATGCGAGGTCTTGAACAACCACCAATACACGTCCTGCCGCTCGTTAGCGCTCTTGGCCCAGATCTCTCTGAGATGCGCGTTGGGATGCTGCTCGCGGTAGTGTAGCAGCCACAGTTCCAGAGGATGAACATGCGCCAGATACCCGCGATCCGACAAGTTGAACTTGTCCGGACCATATTTGTCGTAGAGCGTCGCGGGATCTTCCTTGACCAGCGCGGCTTTAGGAAGATGCGACTGCAAGAATTGAGTGAACTGATCCAGATTGGCGCTCGGACGGACGGATCGAAAGATGACGGCGGCGCGCAACGGCGTCAACGTAATGTCGTGCGTGACCGTATTCAAGGCTTGATCCGGAGTCTGGCCGCGATACTTGGCATAGAAGCGGCCGAGGTACACTTTGCCTTCCTGGTCCGCGAAACGAGCCAAATAAGTCTTGCGCGCGGGATCGTTATCATCTTGCAGCACCGCGGGAGACGCGCCGGGAACGCGGAAGCGGTAGTAGTAAACGATATCGCGCATCAAGCGAATGAAAACCAGATTGACGGAGTTCTCGAAGGCTTGCGCCACGGTAAGGTTCGCGCCGCTTTCCCACGATTCGAAATTGTCGAAATGGTGTACGCCTCCACCGGTGTAGAACGACTCACCGGTGCTGCCAGAGTACTTGCGTTCCAATGCCGCTTCCAGCATGGGTTTCAAGCTGCGATCCTTCGCGGTTGCCAGGTACTTCACAGCCCAATCGGTCAGATGGTCGTCAGGCAGAATCTGAACTTTTTTGAGTTCCGCGGCCGAGCGTCCGGAATACTGCTGGTGCAGATCCGAGATGATTTCCAGGTAGTTGATGAGCGTCCGGAGTTTGGCGGTGGAACCCAGTTCCAGCCTGGTGTTCTGATTGATATTGAGCGGCTGATTCAGATTGTCAGTTTGCACGCGCAAGAGGTTTGCCCCCGGCGCCCGCTCGTACAGCGTCACGCTGTAGATCACTTTGGATGGATCGCTCTGTTCGAGCAGCCGGTATTGGTCCAGACCGGCCGCCGATGCAGCCTGTCGATCGGCGACTTTTTCCAGGAAGTCGGTGATACCCTGCTGGGCCGGTTGATCGATGGTGGTCTGTACGGTCAGGTCCAAGCGATCGAGTTCATAGGTTGAGCCGATGCCGAGCAGCGGAAGCAGGGAGATGCGGATGGCGTTCTGCGCCTTATTCTCGACGAAGTTTTCCCGTTCTTCAGAAGGGA
Source organism: Bryobacteraceae bacterium (assembly GCA_035501355.1). GTDB lineage: Bacteria > Acidobacteriota > Terriglobia > Bryobacterales > Bryobacteraceae > Palsa-89. The sequence goes on from DATJWJ010000124.1 coordinate 18,937, forward strand.
CCCGGCGGATCGGCGCGGTGTAATCGCGCAATGCCAGGTCGCGCAGCTTTTCGGAAATAAGACCCTGGTGCGCCAGCGCTCGAAGATAGCGGTCGGTCTGCTGGCGCAGAGCGTTCGGGTCCTCCACCAGATAGATATTCGGAGAGCGCAGCGCGAGCAGCAGTGAAAGAACCTGGCGGTAAGTGCGGGCGCGTTCCCGCATCTGCGATCTCGTCAACTTGCTCTCCGGCGCTTCCAGCAGCGGCGTGACCTTGGCGAGATCGGTCCCATACCAAGCCCACAACCCATCGCCCAATCCCTCGACGTCTCCGTAGCCTGCTTGCGCCGCTAGAGGAATCGAATTGATGTATTCGAGCACAATCTGGCGCTGCGTATCGAGCGTCGTCAATCCATTGCGATAAGCGGCGAATGAGGCGGAAGCCATCTGCCGCAATTTCTCCAGTGGTGAGTGCGTTCTTCCGTTGGGGGAATGGCGCAACTTCTCTAGTTGTGTGGCCAGCGTGCTGCCCCCGATCACCGGATGGCCGTGATCCACGGCGTGAATTCCGTAATCCAGCATCGCCTTTGACAGACGGTCCCATTCAACGGCCGGGTTGCGGAAGGGATGGTCGGAATCGAGCATATGCCGGTTCTCGATGTACAGCAAAGTATCGACAACCACGGGCGGAACATCGGAATAAGTTTGGTAAACGCGCTCGGGACGGCGGAAACCATAAAGAATGTTGCCCTGCCAGTCCGTGATGCGCAGCCCGGCTTGGTCCTTGTGGCCATAAACCGGATAGACCCCGCCGCGGTAGAGAACCGAAGCCAGATGCGAATCGCGAACTTGAGCGTCCACACGGTATCCAGCCGCTTTAAGATGCTTCAAAACATCCGGCAGCCGCGCGTACCCGAGAGTCCAGTCGTAAGGGCCAGGTTTGGGATACTGAATCTCCTGGCTGGGGCCCTGCTCTAACTGAAACGTGATCTTGCGGTCCAAAGACCGAAAAATCAACGACTCCAACCAGGAAGTCCTAAGATCTACAATAATTGCCAGCAGAACGAACACGCCCGCCGCCAACGCTATGACAGTCCGCTGAAACCGTTTGGATTTCGACCACGAAGATTTTAGCCAGGATGTCCAATTCCAGGCCGGTTCCAGGAGAAACTCTTCCGCCCAATCGCGTACAGGGTGATTCACAACTCAAACCCCGTACGTTAGATGCATTCGGATTACCGTTGGTTCTTGACTTAATGTCGACCTACGGTTCCTAACGCTGCCACAGACCTTTTTAAAGGATCAGCGTCAAAGCTGATGGACGCCGCTCCAGCACAATTGGATGCCAAGCGCGATGAGCCAGAAGGACAAAGCGAATCGGAAAACCTTTTGCGGAGCAATGGCGGCGACGTATGTGCCGGCGAAAGCTCCGAAGAGGCCTCCAACGACGAGGCTTGTAAGGATTGCAGGGTCGTAATTACCTGCGGTGACTTGAAAGCCGCTTCCGACAAGCGAAACACAGAGTCCAAAGAAAAGATCCGTGCCTACCACTTGCGCCGCCGTCAGCGGTGTAATGGCAAGTAACACCAGCGAGCCCATCGCGCCCGCGCCGGCCGAAGAAAAACCCACTTCCGCGCCGATAGGAAAGGTGATAAACGGCAGCCAGCGAGACCGATCGCGCGTCTTCTCCCGCGCCGGATTCAGCCACAGCCGGTAGAGATTCAAGGCGGCCATCACAACGATGGTGGAGCCCAATGCCGCAAAGAGAATTCCTTGGCGGCTGGGTACGTTGAGTTTCGAAAGTATTACGGATCCGAGCAGAACTCCAGGCAAACCACCCGCCAGCATGTAGCCGACCACGCGGAAGTTTACTTGCTTGCGATAGAGCTGCATCGGCACCACCAGAAGTTTCACCGCAACGCCGAATGCCAGCGCTGTTCCCACTGCACGAACCGGCGGGACGTGCAGGAAGAGAATCAAAACGGGAGCCGTGATGATGCCCGCGCCGACACCGGTGATGCCGATGGCAACCGCAATCAGGAATCCAAGCAGAATCTCCATGGCGTTATTCGCTTGAAATATGGATTCCGCACTCCAGCTTGCGGCCGCCCCAGCGCCCGGAGCGGAGATTCTCAGGATCGACTGGCAGCGTCGTGCAGGGCTCACAACCGATGCTGGTGTAGCCTTTTTCGTATAAAGGCAGAATAGGAATGCCGCGGCGCTTCAGGTAGGCCCAGACGTCCGCATTCGTCCAGGTTGCTAACGGACTCACCTTGAGCAATGGCTTTCCGCTGGATAAACGGAATTGATCCACGGCTTGTAAGTTCGCGCGCGTAGGAGACTGTTCGCGGCGGAGCGCTGTAAACCAAATGTCATAGCTTTCCAATCCCGCAAAGAGCGGCTCCACCTTGCGCATTCCACAGCAACGGTCGGGCGCGCTTTGATATAAGATTCCGAACTGCGATTCCTGTGCCGGGACGGTCAGCTTCGGCAGCAAGTTGATAAGGTTCAGCTTCAGGTTGCGGGTCATCTGGTCGCGATAGGCGTAGGTCTCGGCGAAATGATAGCCGGTGTCTAGAAAAAGCACCGGGATGTCTGGTTTCTGCTGGATCAGCAGGTCGAGAATGGCCATGCAGTCGGTCTGAAAACTGCAAGTCACACAGGCCGGCTCGGAGTGGTCACGGAAGATTTCGCGAATCAATCCGGATGCTTGGTCGATCTTCTGATCTAGCATCAAATTCCTTCGCCTCCAGTCAGGGATTCTTCGGCCAAGAGCACGCCGGCCTCTTCGAGTTTGGACACAGTCAGATTCGCAGCCGCGAGGTTGTCCTCCGGAAGATCCCAGGCGGCTTCCGCGTCGGAGATGAGCAGGATCAGCAGGCCGGCCTTTTCAAGCGCGTCGATGATCTCGTCCGGCGCTCGTTCAGCGACGGTTACGGCGCAGCCCCGATCGAACAGCTTTCGTTCCAACGTCGCGGCTAGCTCCGGCCTTGGACCGAGCTGCACGACGGCGCCGGTGTGCCGGTACCTGGCAAGGCGCTCGGCTGGTGTCACTCGGTCGGCTTTAACGCGAACGCGAGACGGCTGCGTCCGCTCGCGCGCGACCGCCTCCAGAATCATGCCGGCCCCTGCGGTGGCATTAGTGGCCGGATCGATCAGGACAAAGCTGCCCGTGGCGCGGTTCTCAAGGTAAGCATCGAAGTAGATCGGGCGAGCCGTTTCAATTCGCAGCACGCCGATTTCGTTCATCTCCAGACGTTCGGCTGGCTGCTGGTCAAGCGTGCTCACGTCCACGCGATGCCGAACGGCCTTTATCTCGGCCGGCAGCGTCTGCGAAGTGTGTTTCAGCAAATAGGTTTTGGCCGGATCGAGCGGGCTGTCGCTCATCCACACCACGGCGGCTTCGAACTGGCGCGCCACCTCGGGAATATTGTGCGCGGAAGCGAGCAGATCGCCGCGGCTGATATCGAGCTCATCTTCGAGGACCAGCGTCACAGACATGGGCGCCACGGCCTGGTCCAGCGCGCCATCGAAGGTATCAATACTCTTGACGCGCGACCGTTTGCCGGAGGGAAGCGCCAGGATCACATCTCCTGGCCGGACGGTCCCGGACGCGAGCTGGCCCGCGTAACCGCGAAAGGCCTGGTCGGGCCGGATTACGCGCTGCACCGGGAAACGAAAGGCGGTGGACCGGGTGCGGTGGTAGACCGGAACCGTCTCCAGGAATTCCAGCAGGCTGGGACCGTGGAACCACGGCATCTCACGGCTGCGGCGCACGACGTTGTCCCCGGCCAGCGCGCTGATCGGGAGGAAGTAGGCTTCGGGCGCGTTCACCTGGTCGAGAAACGCTCGGAATTCGGCTTCAATCGCGCGGAAGACTTCCTGATCGTAACCCACCAGGTCCATCTTGTTCACGGCGATTGCAAAATTCGGGATTCCCAGCAGCGACGCGATGTAGGCATGCCGGCGCGATTGCGGCAAGACGCCGTTGCGCGCATCGATCAGGATGATGGCCAGATCCGCCGTGGATGCGCCTGTAGCCATATTGCGCGTGTATTGTTCGTGGCCGGGCGTGTCGGCGATGATGAACTTCCGCCGCGCCGTCGCGAAGTAGCGGTAAGCTACGTCGATGGTGATGCCCTGCTCGCGCTCCGCCCGTAAGCCGTCCGTCAGTAGTGAAAAATCGATCGGACCGGCCGAACGGTTCACCGACGCTTTGGTGACTGCTTTGAGCTGGTCTTCGTAGATGTTCTGCGAATCGAACAGCAGCCGGCCGATGAGCGTGGATTTTCCGTCGTCGACGCTCCCGGCGGTCGAGAACCGCAGCAGGTCCTTGGCCTGCTCCTCGGCCAGGAAATCTTCGATCTGGAAGGCCCGTTCCGCCAAGGCGGCCATCAGAAATATCCCTCGCGCTTCTTGATTTCCATGGAACCGTCCTGGTCATGATCGATCACTCGGTTCTCTCGCTCCGAACGCCGGAAGGAGATCAACTCTTCGATGATCTTGGGCACCGTGTCGGCGTCCGACCGAATGGCGCCGGTGCACGGGCTGCATCCGAGCGATCGCATCCGGCAGCGCACCCACTGCGGCTTCTCGCCCGGCGCCAATGGAATGAAGGGCTGCTCCACCGGGATCAGCGTGTCGCCGCGCACCAACATTTCGCGGTCCTTGGCGAAATACATCGGCACGATCGGAATCGTTTCGACGTGAATGTACTGCCAGACATCCATCTCGGTCCAGTTCGAGAGCGGGAACACGCGCAGGCTCTCGCCCGGATGAATCCGCGTGTTGTAGAGATTCCACAGCTCGGGGCGCTGGTTCTTGGGATCCCACTGGCCCTTGTCGTCGCGAAATGAGAAGATGCGTTCCTTGGCGCGGGATTTCTCCTCATCGCGGCGCGCGCCCCCGATGGCCGCGTCGAACCCGCCCGCACGCAGTCCATCGAGCAGCGCTTTGGTCTTGAGCAATCCGCAACAACGCTGCGTCCCCAGGCGAAACGGGTTGGCGCCCTCACCGATTGCCTCCTGGTTGGTATAGACGATCAGTTTGGCCCCGATTTTCCGCGTGTAGGCATCGCGAAATTCGATCATTTCGCGGAATTTGTAGGTTGTGTCGATGTGCAGCAGCGGGAACGGGATCGGCGCCGGATGGAATGCCTTCTGCGCCAGCCGCAGCAATACCGAGGAGTCTTTACCTATCGAATAGAGCATCACCGGGCGCTGGAATTCCGACGCCACTTCGCGCAGAATGTGGATGCTTTCGGCTTCCAGCAGGCGCAGATGTCCCAGGTGCGGCATCACAGGAAGCATATCACGCTAATCTAGATGATGTCCATCGACATTAGGATGCTTTTCATTCAAGTCCTTCGCTCTTAATGTCTTCGAGTATTTGTTTGCCCGCGTTACTTGGATAGCCGAAGTCCCAAGGGGGGTCCCCGGCGGAGGTTTCCCAAACCCGCACGGTGCGATGAGTCAGGAGAGCTTCAAAGCGGCGGTCGAGATCCTGAACTTGATCGTCCAGGCCAAAAACGGCGATGATCCCGCGTAAGTCGAGGTCGTTACGGTAGTCCTCCAAGCCGAGTTTGTAGCCGCGCTCGACCTCCTCGACAAAGCGGCGCCAGCGCTCGATCAAGCCGGCGCGCCCGCCACGCACTAAGTGCTCAGGGTAGCCGTTGGCCTGGAGATATTCGGCGATCTGGTCGTCGGTCACGAACGGGGTCTCCGGGCCTGGCGCACGAAGTAGCGCTCGCCGTCGTTGGGGATGAAGAAGGTGCGGATGGTGCGGTTGGGGTTGTAGGCGCCGAAGTAGCCATGCCGGCGATCGAAGCGGCTGAACTCGCCATCCGGCCGCCTGGCTTCCAGGATCGGACCGCCCACAGGCGCATCCCGCAATTCCTGCGCCAGCCGCAGATAGTCCTGCTTGCTGATGTGTCCGAATTCCGAGCCGTGCTTCTGATAATGTTCGTCGAGCTGGGCCTGCGAACGAAAGCCAGGTCCCGCCGCCCAGAGCAGCATCGCGAGCAGCCACGACAAGGCGAATAGTCGGTTGACTTTCTTAAGAGCAGACACGGCCAAGCCGATATGAAGAATAGAATGGAGTCCGTAGCGACATTCGACGGTGTCGTTGAGAAGATCCTGGCCGGGCGTAGCGTTCCGGAGATTTTGCCATGTCTCGAGAAACTGGCCAGCTACGATCGCCAGGCAGTTCTTTGCACGGTGTGCCGGCTGCATCGTGAAATCGCCACCAATTGCATCCAGCATGACGCGGAGATCTCAGCCTTGTTGGCCGCGGGGTGCCCTCGCTACCGCAACGGTGTCGCGACGTGTCTGATCGAGGGTCATTAAGGCACCGCCCATTGGCGTTTTACCGGCAAACCGAAACGTTGCAACACGGCTTCCACATCCTTTTCACTGAGCCGGGACGCGTCGTATTCCACTCGCAATTTGTCCAGCGCCGGCGTGGTTTGCACGTGCAGAATGCCGTACCAGCTATGCACGTCGGCCACGGCGCGCGCGTCTTGATCCGTTAAAGGACGAACCAGGTCGTACTCGAGTTGAATCTTTGTCATTCTTGGGAAGTCTGACCTCAGGATATCATTCGCGCGTGAGCTTCCATTTAATCTGACGAAGCATTCCCAGCCATACTTCGGCATCGTGGGCCGGCAGGTCGAGCCGGCGAATCAGACGACGGATCTTGGCATCCGCTCCGGCGGAGTGAATGTAGCCGGACTGTTTCAGCACGCCGGTAAGCAACCCGGTTAGCCTCTCCAGGTCCACGGCCGGGGCGCGCTTGCGCGGCTCTGGTTTCGCCACCCCGCGCTGGCGGGTCAACTCGTAAAGGCAAACCGCGACGGCTTGGCCCAGATTCATCGATCCCTCGGTGCCGATGCGGAGCAGCCAATGGCAATAGCTCAAATCGTCATTCGAAAGCCCAAATTTTTCCGACCCGAACAAGAGCGCGACTTTGGATGACGCGAGCTGTTTCGAGATTAATCGGCCGCCGTATTCGAGCGACCGCAGAGGATGCTGCAACTCGCGATGACCGAGCGAAGTGGTGCCGACAACCAGGTTGCAATCCGCAATGGCTTCCGCGAGCGTCGGGAATTCTTCAGCTTCCTTAAGAATCTCAGCCGCATGCACTGCCGAGCGCGCTTCCTGATAGGCGACTTTATAAGGATTCACCAGCCGCAGATGCCGGAATCCAAAATTCCGCATGGCGCGAGCGGCAGCGCCGATGTTCAGTGGATTGCGAGTGGAGACCAGCACCACGCGCAGGTTTTTGCGAACGATCGCGTGCTCTACCGCCCCGCTTGGCGAGCGAGGCAATTACTGCTCCAGGTAGGTGTACCCGTTCAAACCCTCTTCGTAGAAGCGCAGCAGCCGGCCGGATTCCTCATAGCCGATGCGTCCTTCCCGCAGCGCGGTCTCCACGTCGCGCCGGAACTCTTCGAGCAAGGTCTTGGCGCTGAACTGAACGTAATCCAGGACCTCCCGAACCGTATCGCCGCGAATCACGGTGTCCAGGATAACGTCGCCGTTCTCGCCCAGGCTGACATGGACCGCGTTGGTATCGCCGAAGAGATTGTGCAGGTCCCCCAGAATCTCCTGGTAGGCGCCCACAAGAAACGCGCCCAGCACGTACGGCTCGCCATTGAACGGATGCAGGGGCAGCGTTTTCTTGACATCCCGGCGATCGATGAACTGGTCGATTTTGCCGTCGGAATCGCAGGAAATGTCGCCCAGCACCGCAGCGCGCGAAGGCATTTCGTTCAGCCGATGGATGGGCATGATCGGAAACAGTTGCTTGACGGCCCAACTATCGGGAACGCTCTGGAAGAGTGAGAAATTGCAGAAGTAGGTGTCCGAGAGCATGCCATCCAGGCCTTCCAGCTCTTCGGGGAAAAATTCGAGCTCCTTGGCCATTTTGAGAATGCGCCGGCAAATCGCCCAATACAGGTTTTCGGCCTGGCTGCGCTGCGCCAGCGGAAGATAGCCGAGGTTGAACAAATTCAGAGCGGAATCCAGCGCCTGCTGGGCGTCATGAAAGCTTTCGAGCAGATTCTTGGAGCTGAGCGACTTGTAAGTTTCCTGGAGATCGATGAGCGGCTGTTCGGCGTCTTCCGGAACCGGCGCCACGGTATCGTCGCCAAAGCCGCTTACGCCCAGAACGTTAAAAACCAGAACGCTGTGGTAGGCCGCGATGGCGCGGCCGCTTTCGGAAATGATGGTGGGGTGCGGGACGTCGGCTTCCTCGCACACGTTTTGAATGTGGTAAACGACGTCGTTGGAATATTCCTGCAGCGTGTAGTTGACGCTGGACTCAAAGTCGGTCTGCGAACCGTCGTAGTCGATTCCCAGGCCTCCGCCGACATCCAGATATTTGAGACCGGCGCCGGCGCGCTTCAGCTCGACGTAGATACGCGCGGCTTCATTCACCGCGGCTTTGATCTGGCGGATGTTGGTGATCTGGCTGCCCAGGTGAAAATGCAGCAACTCCAGGCAGTCCTCCATGCCGGCCGCCTTCATCTGATCCAGCGCTTGCAGGGCCTCGCTCACGGTCAATCCGAATTTAGATCGATAGCCGCCGGAGGACTTCCAGCGGCCTGAGCCTTTGCTGGCCAGCTTGAGCCGCAGCCCGATCACCGGGCGCACACCGACGCGCTGGGAGTGCTTCAGGATCAGGTCCAGCTCGGTGTACTTCTCGACCACGGGGATGATCCGCCGGCCGATCTTCTTGGCCAGCATCACCATCTCGATGTATTCGTCATCCTTGAAGCCGTTGCAGATGATGGGAGTTTCGTTGTCGGCGATCGCCAGCACCGCCAGCAGTTCCGGTTTGGAGCCAGCTTCCAGGCCGAAATGATACGGGCGGCCGTACTTCAAGACCTCTTCAACTACCTGGCGCTGCTGGTTGACTTTGATGGGATAAACGCAGCAGTAGCTGCCCTTGTAACCGTGTTCGGCGATGGAGTTCTCAAATGCCTGGTGGAGTTCGGCCAGCCGATGCTTCAATATCTCCGCGAAACGGATCAGAATCGGGAGATAAATTCCGCGCAGCTCCAATTTTTCGACCAGCTCGCGCAAGTCGATGCCGCGCGCCGGTTCCTTATTGGGATGGACCCAGAGGTGACCGTTGGAGCCGATGGAGAAATAGCCTTTGCCCCAGCTGGCGACGTCGTATAGTTCGCTGGCGTCCGTGATGCTCCAACGCTCGGTTGGTTCCCAAGCGACAGCTTCGCTCAGTTTCAACAGCAGACCACCTCCAATAAATAAAGCTTCAACTCACAGTTTCCTTCGAATCGCCGCGAAGGGCAAGTATTTTTTCGGTTACAGATAGATGTGTAGTGACCGGCGATTCGGCGCGGCCTCAGTCGGGAGTCTTTAATGGCGCGTTAGGCGATCGTAAATGAATCCGCCTGCTCCCCCCGCCAGCGCGCCAATTCCAGCACCCTTGCCTCCGCCGGCCAGCGCGCCTACAGCCGCGCCGACGCCCGCACTGCCTGCCACGATCGCAACCGATTTGCCTGTGGAACGATGATGGTGCTCATGACGGTAAACATATTCCGGCCTGCCGGCTGGCTCGGGAGGGGGCGGAGGCGCAGGAGCATAAGCCGGTTCGAGCGCCGGTGGACGCACCGCGACCGGGCTGGGGATCAGAGGGACGTAGGGCGCGGGCGCTGGATAGGACCCGGGCGCGTAGGAGGCCTGGGCGTATCCAGGCTGCTGATTGCTTGGCTGAGCGTAACTCGGCTGAGCATCGCTCGGTTGAGCATCGCTAGGCTGAGCATTGCTCGGCTGAGTATACGCCGGTGTTGTAGTCGATGCCTGCGGGTTCTGATTACGAGTCCAGCCAATGGCTGCAAACACGGCAATGACCGCAAACGCGGCTGCAATTAGTCCGTTCTTGAGATTCATGATTCCACCTTGAACAAGGGTTAGCCATTTTCATGCCAATTGGCCGGGAATGTGCTTTTAGGGGTTTGTCTGACCCCGCCAAGGGGGCCACATCTATGACTTCTCACCTGCGACCTGTAATAACTACACGCCCACCATTAGGGCTTGGAAAAAAACACCTCCTGGCCGCTGCCGCAGTGGCCTTGCTGCTGATCCTGATTGGCATCGGACTTTGGCTTTTGGCCGGTCCTCGCACCCTGTACCCCGTGGTGCTGAACGGCCGGTACGGTTACATTACGAAATCCGCCAAGGTCGCGATTCAGCCACAATTCGACCACGCGGATGCATTCACCGATCGCCTGGCGGCGGTCGAAATCGGGAATCGCTGGGGATATATCGATACATCCGGCAAGCTGGTAATTACGCCTCAGTACGATCTGGCCGACCCATTCTCGCAAGGTCTCGCGCTGGTGGGTACCGGCCCGCATCTCGGCTATATCGACAAAAGCGGCAAGTATGCCATCAATCCCCAGTTCGCCGGAGCCGGCCAGTTCGGTGACGGCCGTGCGCCGGTGATGATGAACGGGCAGTGGGGCTACATCGATACGGCGGGACGAATGATGATCAATCCTCAATTCGAGGAGGCCGGCAATTTTTCCGAAGGCCTGGCGTCGGTTCGAAGCGCTAATAAGTACGGCTACATCAATCCTTCCGGCAAGATGGTCATTATTCCCCAATTCGATTCCGGAGGAGATTTTCACGACGGCCTGGCGGTGGTGAGGCTGAACGATAAGTTCGGCTATATCGACAAGTCGGGAAGGATGAAGATCGGTCCACAGTACGACGCAGCCGGCGATTTTTCCGACGGTCTTGCGCCGGTGGCGATTGCGGGCCGCTACGGCTACATCGACAAGTCAGGGCGCTTTGCCATCAATCCTCAGTTCGACCAGGGAGGAAGTTTCCGCGCTGGTATCGCGCCGGTTTGGGTGGGAAATCGCCAGGGCTACATCAATAAAGACGGCAAGTACGTCTGGAATCCTGTTAGCTAAGTCTGGCGCCGCCGGTCAAGACCACTCCAGGATCACCTTGCCGGTATTGCCGGAGCGCATGGCTTCAAAGCCTTTTTGGAAATCCCGGTAGTCAAAGCGATGCGTGATGACCGGGCGGATGTCCAGGCCCGATTCCAGCATAACGGTCATCTTATACCAGGTCTCGTACATCTCGCGGCCATAAATGCCTTTGATGGTGAGCATGTTGAAAACGACCGCGGTCCAGTCGATGGCAATCTCACCGCTGGGAATCCCGAGCATGGCGATTTTGGCTCCGTGGCTCATGTTGGCGATCATCTCGCGCAGCGCCGAAGCAGCGCCTGACATTTCCAGGCCGACGTCGAAGCCCTCCTGCATGCCCAGCTCTTTTTGGATTTGACCCAGTGGGATCTGCGATGTGTCTACAGCGCGCGTGACTCCCATCTTGCGCGCCAGCTCGAGCCGGTAGGCGTTTCGGTCGGTGATGACAACGTGCCTGGCTCCGGCATGACGAACGACGGCCGCGCTCATGATGCCGATGGGACCGGCGCCCGTGATCAAGACGTCTTCTCCCAGCACGGGAAACGACAAGGCGGTATGAACCGCGTTGCCGAAGGGATCGAAAATCGCGGCGACATCCAGATCGACATTGTCCTTGTGCCGCCAGATATTGGTCATCGGCACGGCGATGTAATCGGCAAAAGCGCCCGGCCGGTTAACGCCCACGCCCATGATGTGAGCGCATAGGTGGCGCCGTCCTGCCAAACAGTTACGGCAGCGGCCACACACCACGTGTCCCTCGCCGCTGACGATGTCGCCGGGATGAAAATCATTTACGTTGGAACCAGTCTCGACTATCTCGCCCACAAATTCGTGGCCGATCGCCATGGGGACCGGAATGGTGCGCTGGGCCCATTCGTCCCAGTTGTAAATGTGCACGTCGGTCCCGCAAATGCCCACGCGGCGCACTCGGATGAGCACGTCGTTGATGCCGATGGTGGGCTTGGGGATTTCTTCGAGCCATAGTCCCGGCTCGCGTCTGCTCTTGACCAGTGCTTTCATGCCGCGGCAGACCCAGTGGAAGTTTGCATGGCTAGCACCATCATAGCCAGCCGCTGTCGCCGTGGCCCTATGCGGCCTGAGTGGCTTGCGATTTCATGCGGCTTAGGGTCTGGCGAATGCCATCTTCATACGACGTCTTTTTGATATTTCCGAGCAGGCCGTGGATCGCTGAATCATCCATGATCACGGACGTCTCGAAAAGGTAGTTCATCTCCACCATTTCGCGCATGAGCGGACTGAACAAGCCCATCACGCGTAGCATAGTTTTATTCGCCACGATGTACTTGGGCTTGCGGCCGGCCGTGTGAAAGATCCGTTCCACGAAAGCGCGCACGGTGATGGCTGCCGGCCCGGCGAAGTTCCAAGCGCGCCCATACGCCCTTGGCTCGTTGGCCAGCGCCACGGCCACGGGGCCGACATCCGGCACATACATGAACTCATGCGGCGTATCGATGGGCCCCACCAACTGCGCGCGGCCGCCCTGGCTTGCCGCCTGAAACGCGCTCGCCAGAAAACTCCTCTCGATGTCCGGGCCGTAGAAGTCCGGCAGACGCAGGATGGTCCCGCGAATCGAGCCGGCGGCATCGGCGGCGAGCACCACATCCTCCTGCTCTTTTCGCATCCGGCCCTTGAACGTATGCGGCTCGCGCGGATGATCCTCGCTCACGCGTTCAGATCGCGCACGTCCGAAGGGATACACCGTCCCGATCAGCACGAGACGTTGCACGCCTTCCGCAATCGCGCCGTCCAGGGTTTTGCGCATGAGCTGCGGATGCAGCTCGAATTGCCAATACGGCACGCCAACCAGATAGAAGATCGTGTCGATCCCTCGCGCAGCCGCACGCACGCTGGCAGGATCGTCGGGATTCCAGGTGGCGATTTCGGCGCGGGGATCCGATCCGAAATGGCGCTCCAACACCGGGCGGCCGCGGCCGACTACGCGGTACGGCAGGCCTTTCTCGCGAAGCTCCGCGGCGATGCTGGTACCAATTGCGCCCGCCGCTCCGAATAAAGCAATGCGGTCCATGGAAGCCCAAGTTAAGCTATGCGGTGGCGCGCGCCAGTTTCCAACCGTACAAGGGATAACGCTCGGCCAAATTAGTCACGCGCCGCCGGACGGACGCCAAAGTATCCTGCGAGCTGATGTTGTGCAACACGTCGGCGATCAGCGCGCCCACTTCGCGCATCTCTGTTTCCCGGAAGCCGCGCGTGGTCACCGCCGGGCTACCCAGCCGGATGCCGCTGGGATTGAGCGGCGGGTTCTGATCGAACGGAATGGCGTTCTTGTTCACCGTGATGTAAGCCTCGTCCAGGGCCTTCTCGGCCTCCTTGCCGCGCACGCCCTGGGAGAAGACATCCACCAGCAGTAAATGCGAATCCGTTCCACCGGAGACGATGCGGCACCCCTCAGCTTGCAGACTTTCGCCCAACGCCTGGGCGTTGACGACGACCTGCTTCTGATACGCCACGAACTCGGGCGTCATGGCCTCCAGGAAGCAAACCGCCTTGGCTGCGATGACGTGCACCAGCGGCCCGCCTTGCATGCCCGGGAAAACGGTTTTGTCGATCGCAGCCGCGTACTGCGCCTTGGAGAGAATCATTCCCGCGCGCGGTCCGCGCAGCGTCTTGTGCGTGGTGGAGGTGACGATGTCGGCGTATTCGCAAGGGTTGGGATAGACACCAGCCGCCACCAGCCCGGAGAAATGCGCCATGTCCACTAGAAAGAGCGCGCCCACGGAATCGGCGATCTGGCGAAAGCGCTTGAAATCGATGATGCGCGGGTAGGCGCTGCCGCCCGCGATCACCATTTTCGGCTTATGCTCTTCGGCCAGCCTGGCAAGTTCTTCGTAATCGATGCGCTCGTCGTCGCGCCGCACGCCGTACGGAACAACTTTGTACGTTTTGCCCGAAAAGTTGAGCGGATGCCCGTGCGTCAAATGACCGCCGTGCGCCAGATTCATCCCCAAGATGGTGTCGCCCGGTTGCAGCACCGCCGCGTAGGCGGCCTGATTGGCCTGCGATCCGGAGTGCGGCTGCACGTTGGCATGCTCGGCGTGGAAAAGCTTCTTCACGCGCTCGCGAGCCAGGTTCTCCACGACGTCCACGTATTCGCAGCCGCCATAGTAGCGCTTGCCTGGATAGCCTTCGGCGTACTTGTTGGTGAACACGCTGCCGGTGGCCTCCAGCACCGCTTCGGAGGTGAAGTTCTCGCTAGCGATCAGCTCCAACCGGCTATGCTGGCGTTCCACCTCGTGCTGGATCGCCTCATAGACCTCCGGATCCACTACCGAGAGAGGGCGCGCCATTCGTTCTTGATCGGTCATTGACTTTAGTTTAGCGCGGTGGTCGCCGAAGTTCGTGGGCTCGGGTACAAGGTGCCTACGAGGTCCAGGACCTTCGGACCGTTGCTGCCACCCGGCCCAAAATGGCATAGTAAGTGCGAGGAGTTAATGAACCCGACAGCGATCCAGAGCGCAGCCAGCGCCCGGGTTCCCGGCATCGACCAAGCTTTGGACAAGCTGCCCTTCGAGCCCGCGCCCGCATTTCGCGCCAGCGCGCTCCAGGACGACACGCCGTTTGCCGACAGCCGCGGCCTGCGCATTGGAATCCTGATCGTCACCTACAACGCCGTCACCACTCTGACCAAAGTCCTCAAGCGCATTACGCCCAACGTCTGGAAAAACGTTGAGGAGATCGCCGTTTTCGACGACGCCAGTCAGGACGCCACCTACGAACTCGCCTTGGGGATCAAAGCCCTGCGCGGCGTTTCGAAGCTCCAGGTCCTATCGCATCCTAAGAATCTTGGCTACGGCGGCAATCAGAAGGCCGGCTACCGCTATTTCATGGAAAAGGGCTTTGACGTAGTGGTGCTGCTGCACGGCGACGGCCAATATGCCCCGGAAATTCTTTCGCATCTTTATCACCCGATCGTCTCGGGTCAAGCCGACGCAGTCTTCGGTTCGCGGATGATGAAGGATTACGGCGGACCGCTCAAGGGCGGCATGCCGCTTTACAAGTACGTTGGCAATCGCATCCTGTCGGCGTTTGAGAACCGCGCGCTCGGCATGCACCTTACCGAATTTCACAGCGGCTACCGCGCCTACAGCCTGGCGGCGCTCCGCAACATCGACTTCTCCGGAATGACCGATGATTTCCATTTCGACACCGAAATCATCATCAAGCTGCATCATCAGGGTTACCGGATCAGGGAAGTGCCCATTCCCACTTATTACGGCGAGGAGCTTTGCTACGTCGATGGCATGAAGTACGCCCGCGATGTGGCTCGCGCGGTTCGGCGCTATAAACAGACTTGCCGCTCGGTCAACTGCTATCCGGAATTTCAGGAGTATTTCGTACATTATCCGATCAAGCAGAGCAAGTATTCCAGTCATTACTACGCCCGCCTCCTTACCGGTTCCCATCACGATGTGCTCGACATCGGTTGCGGCGAGGGTTTCTTCGCGGCCGAGTTGGCCAAGAGCGGCAATCGCGTCACCGGCATCGATGATCGTGTGGCTCCGGCCAGCGACGTGTTCGAGCGCTACCTCAGCGCCGATCTGGATGGCGGAATCGCTGCGGTGGTGGAGCAGTTGGGCAGCCAGCGTTTCGATCGCGTCCTGCTTCTGGACGTTCTGGAACATCTGAAATCGCCTGAAAAAATTCTTCAGCAAGTGCACGGCGCGCTGAAGCGGGAAGGCTCGGTAATCGTTTCGCTGCCCAACGTCGCCAACATCGTGGTCCGCATGATGCTGCTGTTCGGCCGGTTCAACTACCAGCAGCGCGGGTTGCTCGATAAAACCCATCTGCGCTTCTTTACGCGCAAAAGCGCGCGGCGGCTGCTCACCGAAAACGGCTACGCAATCGAGCAGGAGCGCGAGACTGTGATCCCGATGGAGCTGGTCCTGGGATGGTCGGAGAAAAATGTCTTTCTCCGTCTGCTGAATCGCCTTTTGGCCGCGGCCACCTGGCTGATGCCTGGATTATTCGGCTATCAGGTGATATTCGTGGCGCGCAGTAGCCTACATCCCGGCCGCGAGGCGCAAGGCAAGTAACTCCGGAAGACCGGCCTCCACAATCTTCTTCTGTGCGGACTGGATATCGTAGGCCACCCGGCGGAACGTCACCACCCGCGCTTCCAGGTCGTACACCGCATAAGCCGCCCGGGGGTCGCCGTCTCGAGGCTGCCCCACCGATCCCGGATTCAGCAGGTATTCGACATCGTTCTCTAATTCGAGAACCGCATCCTCGGCGCCGGCCTCCACGCTTCTCAGCCGCTTCACGCCATTTCGATGGCACAGGAACCCGCCTTGCACGTGCGTATGGCCGAAGAAACCGAGCGGCGCGTCCAGATACGGCGCCACCTGCGCTGCCTCGTTCTCTGTGAACATGTATTCGTCTTCATCGAGCGGCGAACCGTGCAGGATCTCGAAACCGTCGATGCGCTCAGGCCCTTTTCCAAGATCGCGAAGATACGCCCTATTGTCCGGCTTGATGACTTCTTGGGTCCACAGCGCCGACTGGCGCGCTATCGGGTTGAACCACTCCAGGTCCTCCAGGCCCGCGCAGGCTTTATCGTGGTTGCCGCGCACGATATTGGCTACGTTGCCGCGCACCCACTCGGTGACTTGATCCGGGTCCGCGCCGTAACCAACCACGTCGCCACAGCATAAAATGCGATCGTAAAGATGGGGCGCATCGGCCAGCACGGCCTGGAGAGCCTCCCAGTTGGCGTGCAGATCGCTCAGGATCAGGTAGCGCACAATCGCAGCAGCGAGACCTCCGCGGGAGCCCCGATACGCACCGGCACTCCTATGGTCCCCAATCCGGTAGAAACATACGCGGATGCCTGGCCGCGTGTATACAGGCCGGCCACATACGGAGTGTACGCACGTGCGATGTTCAAGTGCTGATGCAGGATCTCAAAGTCCACTTGCCCGCCATGGGTATGTCCGGCGATGGTCAAGTCATAGCCCTGCGACGCCGCCACGGGGAAAACATCGGGATTGTGCGAAAGCAGGACATTCAAAGTTCCCGGCGCAATGAGGCGCTGGGCGCCGCGCAAGTACGGCCGCTCGAAGCGCTGGTAGTCCACACCGGCGAAATTAATGGAGGCATCGCCGAATCGAACCAGGCGCGCGCGGCTGCGCAGAAAATCGATTCCGATCCGGGCGCCGTGTGTGGCGACGTAATCCGACGTGCCGGTGTAGATCTCGTGATTCCCGAGGCATCCTAAAACGCCGGCCTCGGCGCGCAAGCGGGCGAGCTGCCGCAAACAGGCATCCAGCGGGTCGCCGCGGCGGCTGATCAGGTCCCCGGTGACCAGAGCTAGATGCGCACGCGTTTCATTGGCCATATCGATGGCGCGTGCAAATTCCTGCTCGCTTAAGAACGGGCTGAGGTGAATATCGGTGATCTGAACGATACGCAATCCATCCAGGTCCCGGGGAAGATTCGGGATGAGAATCCGCACCTCGGAAAGGCGGAAGCGGTTGCGCCGCACAATACCGAAGCCCGTGACCGCGGCCGGAGCGATGCATAGCCCGGCCGCGGCGGTTTTAAAAAACATGCGGCGGCGCGCTTCAAATTCCGGCCGGTCTTCCGGCACCGCCAGTCTTACGGCGGCCACTATCAGCGCCATCAATTCCACGATGGCCGCGCATTCCAGCCAGGTAGCCCACGCCACCGGAAAATATCGGGCGACGCGGTTGAACTCCAGCAGGTAGCCCGACCAAAGCAATCCCGACGCCAGCGCCGCGCCCATCCAGATCCACGCGCGTCGGGCGTAACGCCGCAACAGCCCTCGGACAATATGGACTTCCAGCCCGACACCCACCGCGAGGAGACACAAACCGGGGAAAAAATGAATGCGCTCGAGCATTACAACACTACCACTATTCTATCGGCTTCACGCTCGCGGAACCTAATACTAATCCGTAATCCAGCCGTCCACGATGTTCACGATCCGGTTGCCGTACTCGGCATTCTTCTCGTTGTGTGTCACCTGGATGATGGTAGTGCCGGACTCGTTGAGTTTCTTGAACAGCTCCATGATCTCCTTGCCTTGACTGGAGTGCAGATTCCCGGTCGGCTCGTCGGCCAGGATGATCTTGGGACTGGCCACGATGGCGCGCGCGATGGCCACCAGTTGCTGCTGGCCGCCGGAGAGCTGATTCGGATACAGGTCCTTTTTGCCGACGATCTGAAACCGGTCCAGCACGTCGCACACGATGCTGTCGCGTTCGGATTTCTTGATATTGCGGTAGGAGAGCGGGATGTCCAGATTCTCGTAGACGGTGAGCGAGTCCAACAGATGATAGCTCTGGAACACGAAGCCGAAGTATTTCTTGTAAAGCTCCATGCGGTCTTTCTTGGCGATCTTGTGAATAGGATGTTCCAGCAGATGATACTCGCCGGTCCAGGCGCTGTCGTGCATGCCGAGCAGGTGCAGCATAGTGGATTTCCCGGCCCCCGACGGCCCCATGACTGAAACGAACTCGCCCTCCTTCACTTCTAAGTTGATGCGGCGCAGGACAAACGTTTTGGTGGGGCCGTGTTCAAAGTACTTCTCGACGTTCCGCAGAACGATCATGGGGGTCATACAGGTATTGTCGTAGAACAGCTCAAGATTAGCCAGTGAAGCGGCGCGGTGCAGCGTTTAGTGACTCAAGGCGTACACAATCCGGGAAGCGATTCGATTGGAAATCTGGCAGGCGCCAATTTGCGCGCTGACGTTCTCGATGCGGATCGAATCCATCGGAAGCCCAAAAGCCGGAAGCCGAAACGCCGAAAGCTGCGACACTGCCAGCAGCCCCAGCGTGATCGCGAAAACCGCGAAGAAATCCACATGCCGGCGAAACATTACACCACTCCTACGCTTTCCTCCACGATCCTTCCGTCGAATAGCCGGATGGTGCGGTCCGCATAGCGGGCGTAGCGCGGATCGTGGGTTACCATGCAGATGGTTGCGCCGCCGCGATGCAGCTCGCGCAGCAGGTCCATGACTGCTTCGCCATTGGTGGAATCGAGATTTCCGGTGGGCTCATCCGCCAGCAGGATGGAAGGATCGCCACCCAGGGCGCGCGCCACGGCCACGCGCTGCTGCTGGCCGCCGGATAGCTGCGAGGGGTAATGCTTGATGCGGTGCGACATCCCCACGCGCTCCAGCGCATCATGCACGCGCTTCTTGCGCTCGGCCGACGGCATGCCGCGATAAGTAAGCGGAAGCTCGACATTCTCATACACGGTCAGGTCGCCGATCAGATTGAACGCCTGGAAAATAAATCCGATCTCGCGATTGCGGATGCGCGCGCGCTCGGAGAGCTTCAAGTTCTGCACCGGCTTGCCGTTCAGGACATAAGTTCCATCGGTGGGCGAGTCCAGCAGGCCCAGAATGGCCAGCAGCGTGGATTTACCGCAGCCCGACGGTCCGGCGATTGACAGGTAATCGCCCTTCTTGAGATTGAGATGAATCCCGGCCAGGGCGTGCGTCTCCACCTCGTCGGTGACGAAAACCTTCGTAACGCCGTCCAAACTAATCAAAGCATCTGAGTCAGTTGCCATGCTGCATCCCCGTTTAACTTAATTCAAACGGATGCGGTTATACGCATCCTGAGCGGACATATCCGAAAGAATCACTTGATCGCCGACGTTTAGCCCGTCCTTCACTTCGATGGTATTCACCGCGCTGCGGCCCAGCTTGACGTACACGCGCTGCGCTTCCTTGTTGTCCGGGTCCAGCTTGAACAGCGAGATCTTGGCATCCGGCTGCCCGATCACAGGGCGGCCGACATAGACCACATCCGCCAGCTTCTCGATAATGATGGTGCCGTCCACGCTGAGATCGGGACGCATGCCCGGCGCGGTTCCTTCCAGCTTTACGTCCACATCCACCGTTCCATTGACAGCCGCCGGATCGATACGGGTGACGTGTCCGGGAATAATCCCGTTGCGGGTATCGATGGAAGCAACCTGGCCTATGGCGACGTCCTTGACCTGGGTTTCCGGAATCTTTAAGGTCGCTTTCAGACGGTTGGGTTGCGCAATCTTGGCCAGAATCGCGCCCGGCGCC
Organism: Bryobacteraceae bacterium; assembly: GCA_035501355.1. GTDB lineage: Bacteria > Acidobacteriota > Terriglobia > Bryobacterales > Bryobacteraceae > Palsa-89. The sequence continues at coordinate 38,965 of DATJWJ010000124.1, forward strand.
ACGCGCATGCCAACCTCTAGAGGCGTCGTGGACGTACCGAGCTGCGTAAGAACTCCTTCGGCGGGAGCGCGGATGATCAATTGCTCCACCTGCTCCTTCTTGAGCTTGTAGGTCGCTTCTAATTGCTCGATTTGAACCTTGGTAGCATCTAACTGCGCCTTGATCGACTGGTTGCTGATGTCCAACTGCTCTTTCGAAAGCGCGTAGCGTCCCTTCAATTCCTGGTATTTTGCCACCGAAAGCTTGGCGTCGATCTCGGACTTCAATCCCAGCTTGGTTAATTGCTGGTCGCGGTCGGCTTGCAGTTCAGCCTGCTCCATATCGGATTTAACTTGCTCGGTGGTAGCTCGCTGGGCGAGCTGCTGGGTTTGCAGTTGCACCTGGAGGTTGTCGTAATTGGCTTGCGCCTGCTTGATCTGCCACTCGGCGTTTGTGGCGTCCAGATCCATTTGCGGGTTGCTGAGCGTCATCACAACCTCGTTAGGATGGAGCGTGGCGCCCGGGAGAAAATTGATTTTTTCGACGCGCGAATCGAATGTGGCGGGAATCCAGATGAAATCCTCGACTACCAGGGTCCCCAAGCCCCGGACGTCGCGCACCATCGGCCCGCGCTTCACCGTGTCGATCCAGACCGTAGCCCGATCCACCGACGGCGCGGCTGGCTTAAGGCGGGAAAGCCCCCAGGTGATCAAGGGAATCGCCGCCAGCACCAAAATGATGACTGCGATGCGGCGAATCAGCTTGCGGCGCGCGACTTCTTTGCCTCGAGGGACATCCATTAGAAATTCTCCCAGTACGAATTCGCAACTAGTCTGCCAATATCCATGCTACTGAAAAATAAAGGAAAATGCCATGCAAATTCGGCTCAGTGACGGGGTATCTGTCCGCTTCTGGGATTGCTTTGTACGGCCCGGGACAGGTCCCTCGGCATCTACATGACCTTCTGGTATCCGACTCCCAACCGATCAGCGATTTGACTCAGGCGGAGATCGAGGGTCCACAGCCGGCATGCACTGAGCCGCGCAGAGGCGAGAAGGTGTGCATCAATCCAACCGATACGTTTTCCGTAGAGGAGCTGCTCCTCGACTAATCGCAGAACTTCGATGTCGTCGGCATGGATGGCGAGAGGCAGCTTTCCGAGATCGCTCAGAATGTTGGAGCGCGAGCGCAGATTGCCACAGGCAATTTCACCAACTACGAACGGATGGATTAGGATCTGACCGTTCAGCAGGTGTTCTTGCAACGTCGAGTCCCCTTGCCGAAGATGGCTCACCCATACGCTCGTGTCGGCCAGAATCATCGCTGCGGTTTGGACCGCCGGCGGCGGCCAGGTTTGAAATTAGGCTGCGTGCCTCCGAGGGCTGCCAAACGCCGGGCCGCATACACCGAGATGAGTGTTCTGAGTGCCTCGTGAATGAGCGCGGTCTTTTCTTTGATACCGGTTCGCCGCCGCGCTTCCTCGATCAATGCGTCATCTAAATTCAGTGTACTCCGCATACATATCATTATGCATCATTCATGCATACGCTACCGAATTGCGACAGTTACGCCGATTTGGCTGGCCGCGTTCCCCACCGAAAGAACCACCGGTTGTATGCCCGGCCCCAGAAAGCCGCCCGGGATTAGCGCATTGATCTGCATCAATCCTGGGAAACCAGGCGCCGGACCCGCATAGAGCAACTGAGCCTGAAAGTCGCCGATTGTCAGGCTGGCCAGGCCGGTGCCGTCGCCCTGGCCGGTCGCGTAGAGCGTAATGATGGAACCGCGCGCGGCCGGGTTCGAGGCCGAGTTGATGGACCCGTCCTGGTTGTTAGCTGCCGCCTGCCCGGTTCCATTGGCGATGGTGAAAATACCCGGCGCCGCGGCTGCCACCGGGGAGTTCCAATCCGCGATCTTCAGTCCATTGACGGCAATGCTCACCTCGGTACTCGACGCGGATGTGAACTGGGCCGGTGCGAGAGCGTTGATCTGGTTCGCTCCGGTGTAGAAGATGGTCGCCGGCTGGCCGTCAAATAGTAGCTGGGTCTGGCCGGCTACAAATCCGACGCCGAAGATGGTCACGATCTCCTCGGGCGCCACCGCACCGGACGCCATCGAAGCCGCGTTCAGCAAAGTCATGGCGGCCAAATCCGAGGCGGGGCCAGTCACCGGTCTCAGGCTGCGAACGCGGTTGTTGGCCGAATCAGCGATCCAAACCACTCCGGCCGAATCCAACGCCAGGTCTTCCGGGGTATTCAACTGGGCCGCGGTTGCCGTGCCGCCGTCGCCAGAGAAACCCGCGACACCGTCACCGGCAATCACAGTCGCGACACCCGACGAAGAGACGCGCCGGATCACGTTGGCGCCGGTTTCGGCGATCAACAGGTCGCCATGGGGCGTAATGGCCAGGCCGCGCGGCGCGTTCAAGCCATCCAGAACCGTGCTAAGCGTGCCCGCCGGGCTGATTTTCAGCACGCTACTCTGCCCGCTTACGAAAAGATTCCCCTGTTGATCCAGCACCACCGCCCGGGGCGCGACTATCTGGGTGACGGTCTGCAGGTCGCCCGACACAGCGAACCGGACCACGCGATTGTTGCCCGTGTCGGCGACGTAAACCGACTGATCCGGCGCCACCGCAACATAGGAGGGAGCATTGAGTTGATTCGAGACCGTGGAGATAACACCGCCCGGCGTGATCTTGCGGAGCGCATTATTTCCGCTGTCAGCTACGTAGACGTTTTGAAGCGAGTCCACCGCGACGCTCAGCGGTCCACTCAATTCCGCCAGTGTCGCCTGGCCGTTGTCTCCAGCGAACCCGGCCGTACTCGTTCCGGCATAAGTCGTCACAATCCCCGTGGATGCGATCTGACGGATGCGATTGTTGGCTGAGTCGGCGATGTACCAGTTCCCGGCGCTATCCAGGGCGATTCCGGAAGGCGCATTGAAACGCGCGCCGGCAGCCTCCCCGCCGTCCCCGCCGAAGTAGCGTGACGCGCCAGTGCCAGCTATCAGCAGCGTCGCACCCCCGGTGGTCACCTCCCGCACGAACTGACCCTCGGTAACGTAAACGTTTCCTAAGCCATCGATCGCGACGTCCATGCAGGGCGTCAGGCCGCCGATACCCTCCGATTGCGTGCCGAAGTAGCCGGCCGAGGCAATGTAGAGAGTTCCGGCCGAGTTGATCGCAACACCCGTTGGAGACGCGACGCTATAAAACGTACTGATGACGCCGTTCGAAACTTTGCGGATGCGATTGTTTCCGCTGTCGGCGATGTACACCGCGCCGCCAGCATCAACTGCCAGTCCCGCGGGAGCTTTCAATTGGCCCAGAATCGCGGACGAACCGTCGCCATTGAATCCGGCATTGCCATTCCCTGCCAGCGTCGAGAGCACGCCGCTGGGTGAAACCTTGTAGACGGTGTGGGCCGCAAAATCGGATATGTAGAGCCAACCGCCGGTATCGACGGCGACGTTGCGCGGCTCCAGCAACTGCACGTTCACTGCGGGCCCGGAAACGTTGCCCGCAGCCACCGTCGAGCCTCCGCCGGCGACGGTTTGGATGGTGCCATCGAGTGAAATTTTGCGTACCCGTGCATTGCCCAGATCCGCGACGAACAGATTGCCCGAGGAATCCACAGCGACGCCATACGGTTGATTGAGCAAGGCCTTTGAGGCCAGTCCGCCGTCGCCCGCAAATCCCGCGATCCCGGTTCCGGCTATGGTTTGGATGGTCCCATCGGGCGTGATCTTGCGGATCCGGTTGTCCGCGGCGTCTGCAATATAAATGTTGCCCTGTCTGTCCACCGCGATACCTTCGGCCTGGCTCAACAGCGCGTTCATCGCCGGCCCGCCGTCTCCGTTGGAATCGCTACCTGCGACGGTCTGGATGCCGTAGATGATGGGCCCATCGGCAGCCTGAAGAAAAACGGAAGCCGAGAGAAAGAAAAACATCAATGGATTGCGAACAGCCACGAATAGTCCTCGATGGAGTAGTGCGTTGGGCCAATAGAAAATTCTCAGGCCTCTTCCGATGGAACGGGTGTGAAGAAGTTAATCACTTACGTCGCGACGATGCTGCTCGCCGTCGCGGTGGATGGTCAGCCTGTAATACGTCTGAAAACCAAGCAAACGGCGACCGGCTCGCAGAGCGCCGGCGTTCCACAGAATACGCTGACGCCCGGCCACTCGCACTGGCTGGTCCAGTTTCAAAATGCGCCCAGTTTGAGTCAGTTGAGCCAACTTCGCCGCCGCGGCGCCCACGTGCTCTCCTACGTACCTGACCACGCGCTCTCGATCGTAGCCGGCGACGACACCAGCTGGGACGGGCTCAAAGCGTATTGGATCGGTCAACTGCAGCCGCAGGAAAAGATCAGTCCCAGTTTGACGGCGATGCCGGCTCCCGGCGCGACTAGCGCCGTGGTGGTGGAATCTTATTCTGATGTTGACCCAGGCGATGTTCGCACGATTGCGAACCTGGCCGGGGTGGTGATTCAAGAGAATCCGGATTTGCTAGCGAATGATCTGCTGGTTTGGGCAAACGCTGATCAAGTGCAGGCGCTCGCGAATTGGGATGAAATTTCATATATCTTTCCAGCCTCGGCAGACCTAGCAGCTGGTACTCCGGTGCACGGCTGCCCGGGGGCCTTAACCACATTAGGCCCGTTAACTCAGTCCGTGGCCTTGATCGATGACGGCTGGGCCGGGCCATCGCACGGATCCGCGGATCTGAATTACTCCTTCGTTAATGTCACGCAAAAACTGCCCGCCGATGCCGTCGAATCAGAAATTACGCGCGCACTCCAGGAATGGGCCCAGTACGTTAACGTGAACTTTACGCAGAGCAGTGACGCCACCGGCGACCGTACCATTGCCATCGAGTTCGTCACGGGAGCGCACGGCGACGGTTATCCTTTTACCTCGGCCAGCGTGTTGGCCCACACCTTTTACCCGGTTCCCACGGATCCCGAGCCGATTGCGGGCGACATACATTTCAACGACGTGGAGAACTGGAACATCGGGGCAAACGTGGATGTTTTCAGCCTGGCCTTGCATGAGGCCGGACATGCTCTGGGCCTGGGGCATTCCGACAATCCCGATGCCGTCATGTATCCGTACTATCACATGCACACCGCGCTTTCCTCCGACGACATCGCGGCCATCCAGCAGCTTTACGCGGCACGCGACAGCTCGCCATCGCCGGCGCCAGGTACGCCTTCGACGGCAACTCCACCGACGCCCACAACGCCATCGGCGCCAACAACCCCGGTTACTCCCGGTACGCCGGTAGCTACGCCTCAGCCTTCACCGGCCACGCCGTTGCTTCTGGTGGTACAAGTGCCGTCGGCTTCCACGGCTGCGTCTTCCATTGCGTTGACCGGGGCTTTGTCGGGAGGTGCAGGGGCGGTCGCGCTCACCTGGTCCACCAACCAGGGATTTTCCGGGATAGCGCAAGCGTCTCCGACCTGGACCATTGCAGCGATTCCGTTGAACGCGGGCGCCAATATCATTACCATCACCGCACGCGACTCTCAGCAGAATCAGGTGACCCAGACGGTGACGGTGACTCGCCAGGGCACATCCGCTCCGGCGCCGAATCCGCCAGCCCCTCCGCCGCAGCCATCACCTGGTGGCCCGGATACCACGTCGCCGTCTTTGACCATCGTGTCGCCGGCCAGCTCGACCTACTCCACCTCGGCGAGCTCGATCGCCGTGAGTGGCACCGCCAGCGATAACGTGGGGGTCGCCAAGGTAACCTGGAGCAGTTCTACCGGCGGATCGGGCACGGCCACTGGCACTACCAGCTGGAGCACGCCGTCCATTACGCTCTACATGGGGACTACAACCATCGTGATCCAGGCCAGCGATGCGGCCGGAAACACGAGCTGGCGTTCCCTGGTGGTTACGCGCAATTAGCCGCCGGCGGCGCTGCTTTATATCACCTGCGCGAGCCGCGATCCTTGGATCAAGATCGTCTCATCGCGCTCCGGCCCGGTGGATATGCAGCCGATCTCCACGCCCGTGCGCTCGGTCAGGAACTTAAGATAGTCGCGCGCGCGGCCGGGCAGATCCTGCTCACGGGTCAGCCCGCGCGTCTCGGATTTCCATCCCGGCAGCGTCTCGTACACAGGTTCCACCGCCTCCAACGCCCGGAACGTGGCGGGCATGGTCTTGGCATTCCTGTATTCCGTGCAGACCAGAATTTCGTCGAACTTATCGAGCACGTCCAGCTTGGTGATCACCAGGCTGGTGAAGCCGTTGATCATGGCCGTGTAGCGCAATAACGGAACGTCGAACCAGCCGCAGCGCCGCGGCCTCCCGGTCACCGCGCCGTATTCGTTGCCCGCCTTGCGGATTCTCTCGCCGATCTCGTCGGTAAGTTCGGTGGGAAACGGGCCGCTGCCGACGCGCGTCGTATAGGCTTTCGAAACCCCGATCACGCCGTTAATCTGCGTGGGTGGAACGCCGGCGCCGGTACAAGCTCCGCCCGCCGTCGCGCTGGAGGACGTCACGAACGGATAAGTACCGTGATCGACGTCCAGCATCGAGCCCTGCGCGCCCTCGAACAGCACCCGCTTTCCCGATTGCATAGCATCGTGCAGCAGCTGCGCGGTGTCGCAGACCATGGGCCGTATCCGGTCGGCCATTCTCAGATACTCATCGCGGATTTTTTCGTAATCGATAGTCTCCTGAATGTTGAAGGTCTGCGCCAGCAGTTGTTTGTCCTCGGCCAGCGACGTATACAGCGCGCAAAAAGCCTCGGGCTCATACAAATCCGCGATGCGGATACCGCGGCGTCCGATTTTGTCTTCATAGCACGGGCCGATTCCGCGCGACGTGGTGCCAATCGGGATGCGGTCCTCGCGCGCTTCCGACATCTTCTCCACGATACGGTGAAACGGAAAAATCACGTGCGCCCGGTCGCTGATCGCCAGCTGCCGCTCCACCTCGATGCCCGCCCGCTGGAGCGTCTCGATCTCATCCAGCAGCGCCGATGGATCGATCACCACGCCGTTGCCAATGACGGCCTGCACGCCCCCTCGCAGAATGCCGCTCGGGATCAGCTTCAGGACGAATTTCTTCTCCCCGATGAATACGGTATGGCCCGCGTTGTGCCCGCCCTGATAGCGCGCCACGATGTGGAAGTTCTCAGAAAACAGATCCACCACTTTCCCTTTGCCTTCATCTCCCCATTGCGCGCCCAAGACGATGATGTTTCCCATGTTTTGAACCAAAACGTCTCATTGTACCTTGTGCGCGGGTTCGCGTATCCTGTTATCCGAGGTCTCCAGTTCCGCATCTGTGAACAGCAAGACAGCAATCTATGTACTGGCTGCGGCGCTTTTTGTGGGCGGCGCACTGGCGTGGTTCATCAGCCGCCCCAAGCCGATGGCCAACGCAACGCCCCTGACTAGCGACGCCAAGGCCTACGTTCGCAATCTGAAACTCGCCGACGTCTCCATGAAAGCCACCGAAAGCTACGTGGGCCAGATGGTTACGGAAATCGAAGGCAAGATCACCAACGCCGGAGATCGCAACGTGACGCAAGCCGAGGTGAACTGCATCTTCTACAACGTCTACGGGGAGGTCGTGCTGCGCGAGCGCGTCCCCATTGTTAAAGGCGTCCTGCAACCGGGCGAAACCAGAAATTTCCGGCTCCCGTTCGACGATATCCCGGCCAGCTGGAATAATCAGATGCCGCAACTGGTGATCGCCCGCATCGAGTTTAGTTGATGGCGAAAATCCTGGTGGTCGAGGACGAGATCGAGCAGCTCGCCATCCGCCGCCAGCTGTTCGAGCACGCCGGTTACGAAGTCGTCACGGCGCAGAACGCCGCGGCCGCGCTGCCCCAATTGGCCGGATGTCAGGCCGTGCTGATGGATCTGCGCATTCCGAAACTGGAGGACGGCCTGCAATTGATCGAGTCCGCGGCCGCCGCTTCGGTTCGCATCATCGTGCTTTCGGGCGCCGAACCGGACGCCGCGCTGCCGGTGGATGAGTTTCTGACCAAGCCCTGCTCATCGAAAAAACTGGTCGAGACGGTAGCCCGGTTCTGCGAAAATGCGCAGGGAGCCTGAGCGCCGCGCGAATGGATCTCCGGGTCAAGGTAATTCCCAGAAGTTCGCGCACCGAACTCGCCGGCATCCTCGCCGACGGCACCTGGAAGGTCAAGGTGGCCGCCGTTCCGGAGAAAGGAAAGGCCAATCGGGCGCTGTGCGATTTCATCGCCGAAAAGCTGGGCGTCGCGAAGACCAGGGTTCGTATCGTGGCGGGCGAGACTTCGCAGCTCAAGCGAGTTCGCGTCGATGACGTCTAACGCCGAAGATTACGTGCTCAACGCCAGCTTCGGCTCGCTTCGCCGCACGATCAGCAGGGCGAGGCCGGCGGCCAGCGTGGCCAGCGAGATCCACTGCGTGTACGACAGACCGTAGTGCAAGCCCTGCTCGTGGAAGCGGTAGAACTCGATCACGAACCGCGCGCTGGAATATAGCGCCAGGTACCAACCCAGAATCGCGCCGGGCGGATGCGGCCGCGCAATCAGGCGATACAGGAAAAAGAAGATCAGAGCGTCGGCGAACGATTCGTAGAGCTGCGTCGGATGCAGCGGAATGGCCAGCGGAACCCCGGTCAGGTTCCAAGCCTCGGGATTCCGGAATGTGACGGACCAGGGCAAGTGGCTTTCAATTCCCCAGCAGCATCCGGCCGAGAAACACCCGATGCGCCCAATGGCCTGCCCGAGCGCGATCCCTGGCGCGAACACGTCGCAGGTCTGCAGACCCGGCAAACGGTTATGGCGGATGTAGAGCGCTGCGGTAACCAGCGCCAGCAGAAAACCTCCCTGATACACTCCGGCCGCCTGCAACGTCTCGAGCGAGAAGAGTTTCCTGCTGCCGTTCCAGTATTCGCCGAAATCGAAGAGAATCATGAACAGCTTGGCGCCCGCCAGGCCAGCCAACGCGCAGTAGATTGCGAGGTTAGTAACAGGCTCGACCGGAAGCTTGCCGCGCCGCGCCAGCCGCACCGTTACCCACAGGCCCATCAGAAACCCAATGGCGACGAGAGTTCCGTAGGTCGGTATGAAGAAGTGTCCGATCGAGATCAGTTTTGGAAACATCGTAATTCGGGCGCCCGCTTACCTTGGCGCCTCCCTCGGAATTTGCGCCGGCTGGCTCTTCCTTTCCTTCGAATACCACATATCCAGCAGCAGCAGGCAAGCGCCCACGGTGATGGCGCTATCGGCGACGTTGAATGCGGGGAAATAATGTTCCCCTACATGTAGTTCGACGAAATCCGTCACGGTCCCGTGTACAACCCGGTCGAACAAATTGCCCAATGCTCCGCCCATCACCAGCGCCAAACCCATCCGCAGCAGCTGGCCTTGAGCCGCGATCCGCAGCAGAACGGCCGAAATGATGGCCAGCACCAGTAGAGAAAAACCAATCAGGATCACGTTGCGCCACGGGTTCGCCAGGTTGGCCAGCATACCGAAAGCGATGCCTGGATTTTCGGTATGCACGATGTTCAGCAATCCTGGAATTACAGTCCATGCGTCCCAGAGCGACAGATGCGTCTTGATGAGGTCTTTGGTGATGCGATCGAAGACAAAAACCGCCACGGCTGCGAGGAACGGCAAGAGGCGCTGGCTCATATTACACTCCCAGCATTTCCTCGACGGCCTCGGCGCATGCGGCGCATACAGTCGGAAATTCAGGGTTCTTGCCGACGTCGGTGGTGTACTTCCAGCAGCGTTCGCATTTTTGGCCCTGGGCGCGTTCGATTTGTACTTCCAACGCGCCGCTGCCGCGTTCCAAAGTCACCTGGGAAACAATGAAAAGCCCAGCCAGGTCGTTGAGATATCGATTGAGCACGGGATACAGATCGTCGCCGGCCTTCAGCCGCACCGCAGCCTCGAGCGGGGCGCCGATGAATTTGTTTTGGCGGGCAACCTCCAGCGCCTTGAGGACATCGTTGCGCACCTCGATGAGTCTCTCCCAATCCGCCGCATGCTTTCGTTGTTCTTCGGTCAATCCGGCGGTCAGTTCCTCCGGCTCAGGAAAAAGGGTCAGATGCACGCTGTCGGGACTCCCGGCCGGCTTCGCCAAGTAACCCCAGACTTCTTCCGTAGTGAACGACAGCAGCGGCGCAACTAAGCGCACCAGCGCGTGCTTGATGCGATAAATGGCCGTCTGCGCGCTCCGGCGACGGTGCGCCTTCGGAGCGGCCGTGTAAAGCGCATCCTTGGATGCATCGATATAGATCGCGCTCAACTCGCTGGCGAAAAAATCGTAAACCGCGCGATAGACCTTATGGAACGCGAACTCGCCGTACCAGGCGCGGCACTGCGCTACTAGCGCTTCGGCGCGCAGCAACACCCAGCGGTCGATCTCCAGCAGTTTGTCGCCGGCCACGGCATCGCGCTCCGGATCGAAATCGCTCAAATTGCCGAGCGCCCAGCGAAACGTGTTGCGATATTTGCGATAGGCCTCGCTCAAGCGTTGCAGGATGGTCTCTGAAAGGCGCACGTCTTCGGTGAAATCCACCGACGCGGCCCACAGCCTCAGCACATCTGCACCGTATTTCGGAATAATTTGATCCGGATGAATGCCGATTCCGAGCGATTTCGACATGGCTCGTCCCTGCTCGTCGAGCGTCCAGCCGTTGGTGGCGCACTCCTTGTAGGGCGCTTCCCCGCGCAGCGCCACGCCCACCAGAAGCGAGCTATGAAACCAGCCGCGATATTGATCGGCGCCTTCCAGATACAGGTTCGAAGGCCACGGCAAACCGTTCTGCGGAGTGAGAACGGCCAGATGGCTTGATCCCGAGTCGAACCAGACGTCGAGAATATCTTTTTCCTTGCGAAATTCGCGCCCGCCACAGCGCGGGCAGGCGGCGTCCGGCCCAATCAGCTCGGCCGCCGAGCGATCGTACCAGACATCGGACGAATGTTCCGCAAAAAGCCTTACTACGCGATCCAAGATCTTGCGATCCGTCAGCGGTTCCTGGCAATTTTCGCAATAAAACGCGATGATGGGCACACCCCACACGCGTTGGCGCGAGATACACCAGTCTGGCCGAGTCGCGATCATATTGCTGATGCGCTCCTCGCCCCACTCGGGCATCCACTTCACTTGCTTGATGGCCTGGAGCGTGCGCGACCGTAGATCGTTGCGCTCCATTCCGATGAACCACTGCTCGGTGGCGCGGAAAATCGTGGCATGGTGGCACCGCCAGCAATGCGGGTAGCTGTGGGCCATGTCTTCGTGGGCCAGCAGCGCGCCGCTCGATTTCAAAATGCCTATCACGATCGGGTTGGCCTGCCACACGGTCTTGCCGACAATCTCTTCGGGTAACCGGCCAGCCGCTCCTTCCGCGTGGAAGAATTTCCCGGCCGCATCCACGGGGCAGTAAATCGGAAGCCCGTACTTAGTGCCGACCTCGAAGTCTTCCTGCCCGTGGCCCGGCGCCGTATGAACTGCACCTGTGCCTTGATCCAGCGTCACGTGCTCAGCCAGGATGCCGAGCGAGTCGCGCTCCAGAAACGGATGCTTGAAAATCGTGCCTTCCAGCTTGCTCCCCGCAAAGCCGGCGATCGCTTTGGGCGCGCTCCAGCCCAGTTTTTCGGCCGTAGCTTTCAGCAACTCTACTGCGACGATGTAAACGTCCTCGCCAACCTCGACCGCGACGTATTCGAATTTCGGATGATATGCGATGGCGACGTTGGCCGGGATGGTCCAGGGCGTGGTGGTCCAGATCAGGCCGTACACTTTGCGCCCGGCGAGCGCTGGATCGATTAGCGCCGCGTCGGACGTCAGCGCGAATCGAACCCAGATCGACGGGCTGGTGTGATTCTCATATTCGATCTCGGCTTCGGCCAGCGCTGTCCTGTCGTGGATGCACCAATTGACCGTCTTCAGGCCCTTGTAGACATACCCGCGATCCAGAAACTCGACAAACGCGCCCGCGATCACCGATTCGAACTGAGCGCTCATCGTCAAATATGGGTCGCGCCAGCGTCCTAAAACGCCGACTCGGACGAAATCCCGCTTTTGCAATGCCACGTATTTCGCCGCATATTTACGGCACTCGGCGCGAATCTCGACCGCGGTCATGGACGCCTTCTTCGATCCCAGCTGGCTGTCGACTTTGGCTTCGATCGGCAACCCGTGGCAATCCCAGCCGGGCACGTAGGGCGAATCGTAACCCGCCATGGTCTTGCTCTTGACCACGAAATCCTTGAGGATTTTGTTGAACGCCGTGCCGAGGTGAATCTCTCCGTTGGCGTAGGGCGGTCCGTCGTGGAGCAGGTACATGGGCCGGCCGGCGCTCGCGGCGCGAATCTTCTCGTACAATGCTTCCGCTTCCCACCGTTCCAGCATTTTCGGCTCCATCTGAGCCAAATTTGCCTTCATGGGAAAGTCAGTCTTGGGAAGATTGACAGTTTTCTTGAGATCTACGCTAGCGGCGTCCATGAGGGGATACTTTTATCGTACTAGATGCCGCCGGAACGGCGCGGATTTTCAGCCGCCAGGATCGCCACCGGAAAGCAGAAGTAGATCTTTCCATCCTGGCGGTGCGTCGCCATGTCCAGCGCGTCGTCGGCGAGCGAGTCTTCAAAGATCGTGCGGATTCGATCCGCGTCGCCGGGCTTGGGAAAGGAGCGCTCCAGCAAGCCCTCAAGTTCGCCTTCCAGACGATAAAACTCTTCACGAGGCTCCGCGAATCCGGCGCTGAGAAGCAGGCCGCGCAGTTCCTCCACCGGCATGGCGCGAACATGCGAGGGATCTCGCAACCGTTCCATGGCATTGAAGGCGTCGGCTTTCGCCTGCGAAGGCGCGCTGTCGGCGATCGCTATGCGGCCTCCTACTTGGCAAACTCGCCGCATCTCTTTCAACACCCCAAGTGGATCCAGTAAATGGTGCAGGGCGAACCGGGCGGTCACAATCGAAAAGCCCTGATCGGCGAACGGAAGCGGTGGAACATCGCCCAGTTCCCATGTAATGTTTTCAAGGCCGCTCCGCTGCTGCTCCGCCCGCGCCTGCTCCAGCATGGCGGGAGTAACGTCGATTCCAGTGACGTGCTGGGCGACTTTCGCGAACGCGCACGCGAGTAGTCCCGGCCCGCAGGCCACGTCCAGCACCGTATCTTCAGGCCCGGCGCCGGACGCCGCGACAATACGGTTGAGCGCTTCCTGATTCCGAATGGCGGGCGCATTGGCGAATGGCGATGCCTGCCGCGTGAACTGGTCGAGGATGATTTCGCGATGGACGGAATCCATATGCGCATCATAGTACGGCCTGCAGCGCGACCGTACTTTATTATTTCCAGACGAACCGCGCCAGCTCCCGATCTTTTCGCACCTGGCCGATCGGAAACGCCTGGTTGTGCATCACGACATAGACGCCGGGCGCCAACACACGCGCGGCCAACAGACTCTCGGTCAGATTCTGCAACCCATCGCTCGATTCAAATCCCAACGGCGTCATAGCGCCCGTGAGCACCACCGGGAAGCGAAGGTCCGGAAGATTCTTCTCGAGCAGTAAGCCGGTTTCCACCATGGTGTCCGTCCCGTGCGTGATGACTGCCGGCGCGGGCTCCTGCAACTTTTCACGCACCGCCGCAAGTACGCGCTCGCGATCGGCATCAGTCATCTCCAGGCTGTCCTTGTTCATCAGATGCGTCACTTGGATATCGGCGTCCGGCAAACGCAGCAGGCGGAAGTAGCGATCGATCTTGCTGTCGAGATTTTGGACCGCGCCGGTTTGCTCGGAGTAAACCTTCTCGATGGTGCCGCCGGTCGCAATCACATAGATCCGCTGCATCGGCCGCTACAGCTTTCGCATCACGGCCACCAGCACATTCCCCACCACGTCGAAGCTATGCGCGCTCAGCTTGTCCATGGTGTCTTTCTCGTTGTGCCAGTACTCGTTGTTCGGTCCAAAATCGAAATCGATCAGATCGAGCGCGTTGACGCCCTTCTTGAGAAACGGAAGATGATCATCTTCGGTGGCCTGCGCCAGGTTGAGAAAATACTTGCCGTAGCCCAGATCCGTCGCGGTTTGCCATACCAGCCGCCGTAGCGGGGCCGACGACATGGTCTCCTGCAAGATGCCGAGATCCTTATCGCCGATCATGTCGACATTAATCAACGCCTTGATCCGCGCCAGCACACCTTCCTGGGCCCACTTGTCCGCCAGCTGCCGGCTGCCGAACGTGCCGTTGGTGTCCGACCATTCACCGAACGCTTCTTCGCCATCGAAGAAGACCAGGTAAATGTCGTCGGCATGAGAGGTGGTGTTCACCACCTGCGCCAGTTCCAGCAGAAATCCCGTGGACGATCCGCCGTCGTTGGCGCCCACAAAAACACGGCCGGGCATAGGCTTGGTGTCGAAATGCCCCGTAATCACGATGGCGCGGCCCGACGAGCCCGGAAACTTTGCGATGATGTTCCGCATCGGAACATTTCCGGCCGGCGTCTGAGCCGTGAAGGCGTCGAATGAGATCTGGCAATGCAGCGGTTTGAGCTGCGCCTCGATATAGCCTTGTAGTTTGCGATTCGCCTCCGAGCCCGGCGGGCGTGGCCCGAATGCGACCGCCTTGCGCGTATATTCGAGCGCGGCCGCGCCGCTGAAATCGGCGGCTGCAGCAGAGGCGACCGCGGACACCACCAGGCAGGCGGCCGCAAACGTGGAGACCGCACGGCTCAAGATTTTTTCGCGGAGCATATATATCCCAGTGTAAAGTTACGCTTGCGATCGAGCGAGTCGAACCACGGCAGCACCAACGCGGGCGGCGCCAGAAAAATTGCCGCCACGAAAAACCAAGCCCCGCGGAAAAACTGCAATCCGTTCAGAAGCCGGCGCGAGCACAAGCGGAAATATCCGCCTACCGGTTCGATCGTGTAGTCGCTGAATCCGGCCTTGTCCAAAAGATATGCGATACCGTAGCGCGTGTAGCGATAGTAGTCGTGCGGCGCCTGGTGCACTTCCCACTCATGAGGCACGATCAGCAGCAGGCGGCCGCCCGGCGCCAGCACTCGCGCGATTTCCAATAATGCGCAGGCTGGCTCCTGAACATGTTCCAACGTCACAATGTTGATGCAAGCGTCGAAGCACGCGCCGCGAAAGGGCAGCACCGTCAGATCGGCGATAGCATCCAGTTTGCCGTAGTCCCAGGCCGCATCGCCCACCGCGAGATCAACTCCCACGTATCGCTGGCGAGCGAAATATTTGGCGTGCGGCATCTCGCCCGCACCTGCATCCAGCACGCGCGCGTTGTGAGGCAGCTGGTTCGAATACTTCTCGAGAGCTTCCTCGATGGCGGATTCGAAATGCAGCAAATAGCGCCGCAGAAATCCGGGCAGGCGGCGTTCGATGGTCCGATAGCTCAAGCCTTCTTGCGCGCCTCCACCATAATGGTCGACCCCGCCCCGCAAGCCGCTTCGAGCAGCGTGAATGGCAGTGCGGCAACCACCAGCGCGAAGTAGAGCAGGTCTTTCGCCAGCCTTCCAATCGTCGATTCCCGCACTCTTCGAACACGCCGCGCCATCGGATCCAACCCCGGCCCCAGACTGGACGCCAATCCCGCCGGATTATCACGTAGCGAGAAATGCTTCCTCCGCACGATATCGAAGCCGCATTGATCTAGCAATCGCTCGAGATCGCGCTCCCGGTAGTCCACCAGGTGGCGCGGCACATCCACACCGTTCCAGTGCGAGCCGAGCAGCATGAATTGCCAGGAAGAGGCGTTCGGCACCTGGACGATCAGCAGGCCATCGGGCGCCAGCAGCTCGCGCGCCGATTTCAGGTACGAAACCGGATCCGGCAAATGCTCCACCACGTGAAACATGGTGAGCACGCCGCAACTTCCGCGGGGCAACGGCGCCTGGGCAAGATCGCCACACACGACGCGAACGCGATGGTGCTGCCGAGCCGCCGCCGCAGCCGCTAGGGACGTTTCGAGTCCTGCCACCCGCAGCCCACGCTCCTGCAGCAGGCCGAGCAACAAACCGCCTCCACATCCGACATCCACCAGGAGCGCTTTTTCGGGGCCATCCTTGGCCGCGCGCAATACAAAATGCAAATGATCGCGCAGCACGAAGCGGCGGTACATCTCTTCCAGGCGCGACGCCGCATCCGCCTGCGGAGCAAACCAGTATTGGTCGGGATAATAACGCCCAAACTCTTCGGCCGCGGGCCATTTATCCAGCCGAATCAAACCGCAGGCCTCGCACTCCACCACCTGGAAGTTCTCTTCGGTCGTTCGATACAGCCGGTCGGTTGCCTCAAACAAGGTGCGCGCTTCATTTCGTCCGCACAGGGGACACGTCACGCTCAGAGTCCCTGCTCGGCGAGCTGCTTGAGCGGAATCCGATGTTCCAGGATCAGCTTCCTCACTTGGCGCGGGGAAAGCTTGCGGAATCGATCCACTTCGCGGCGCTTGCGCAGCATTCGCGGCACCAACTTCAGCGCTTCGAGATCGCCCTTCAGGAGCGCCAGCGCCGCACGCAATTTTCCCGAGATTCCAGGGTAGCGGCCCACTTCGCCCTTGCCGCGCAAGGCCGCCCACAAGCCCGCCCCCAATCTCATCAGGTAATAAACTCCGTTCAGCCACAGCAGGCTCCAGGGAAACAATTTGACCGCCAGAAGCACGCGATTACGCTCGATGAGTTCCAGTCTGCGCGACGATCGGACGCCCAGCGTCGAGCCGCGGTGATGCCGTACCACGGCCTGCGGAACGTACAGGCATTTCCAACCGGCGATGCGCGCGCGCAATCCCAACTCCGCGTCGTCGGCGTAGGCGAAAAAATCTTCGTCAAATCCTCCAATCTGGTCCAGCATCGCACGCCGGTACATCGCCGCGCATCCATCCGGCCATAGCACCTCTTCGATTTTGTCGTACTGTCCCGCGTCTAATTCGCCCGTTCCGCGGCCGCGGTTTTGGCCGTCAGGATAAATCAAGTGGCCCGCTTTGTCGATGCGCCGCGGGTCCTCGTAAACCAGGATTTTGGAAGCCGCCATTCCTACATCCGGCCGGCCGTCGAAGGCGCGCATTAGTTCCGCCAGCCAGCGCGGGTCCGCTTCGGCGTCATTGTTAAGCAACGCTACGAACTCGCTTGTCGATGCGGCGAAGCCCTGGTTGTTAGCGGCGCAAAAGCCGTAGTTGGTTGGATTACGAATCAGCTTGACCGGCAGCATCGAGTGGGCGAATTCGCGTTCCACCATTTCAGCCGAACCGTCAACGGATCCATTGTCAACCACGATAACTTCAAACGGTTTGTTCAATTGCTGAACGCTAAGTGACTGCAAGCAGGATCGCAAGAGATCGCGGCGATTCCAGGTAACCACCACCAGGGAGACCGTACCGGTACCTTGATGCCTCACCGATTGTTGTATTATAACCGTAAGCTAGCAGGCAACTTATGATGTTCTCAGTGGGTCAACGGCTGCGCGAGGCGCGGCTGGACCAGGGGCTGGATTTCGATACGCTGGTCACGCGCACGAAAATTCAGGAAAAATTTCTCAAAGCAATCGAAGCCGACGATCGGAAGAGTTTCCCCAGCGGCTTCTTCTATAAGAGTTTCGTGGATCAGTATGCGCGTGCATTGTCGATTGACGCGCGCGAGATCGACGAGGAAATCAACCGGCTGCTGAGCGATGAAGCGCCGCTGCCGCTGCCTGGCGAAGGCGATGCCCCCCTTCCGATCCGAAAAGTTGCACCGATGGCAGACCGCAGAGGACGAATGCGCGCGCTCACTTCCGCGGCCACGTTGGTGGTGGTGCTGGTGGGTTGCTCGGGTTTCTATGCCTGGTGGCGCAATTTGGAAACGCCGCTTGCAGAACCGTGGCCGGTGAAAGCGCAAGCGGTTACCAAGAGCGCGCCCGTGACGGAACCCGCGCCGCTTCCGCCCCAGGATCCTCCGCCCCCGGTTTCCTCCGAGCCTGCCGCGCTGCCGGTGTCGCTCAACGCGCCGCCCGCGAACGCACCATCGGCGGACCAACCAACCGCCGGCGCTGCCCAGCCGATATCGGACGCATCCGAGCCAGCTTCCGGCATCCTGCTGGAACTGGTGGCGCGCGAAGAAACCTGGCTCGCCGTTTCTTCCGACGGAATGATGATCTTCAAGGGCACCCTGAGCGCGCACGAAAGCAAAACTGTCGAAGGCAAGGAATTCGCCAAGTTGCGCGTGAACAATCCAGCGGCGCTGGAAGTCAAGCTCAATGGCAAGGCGCTTGGCCCGCTCGGGCGGCCCGGTCAGTTTGTGGTGGTCGTTTTCACGCGCGATAAATTCCACGTATTGGATTCCGCCAAGGAGAGCGACTAGCGAGAAGTTTGACGCTGGCGCGCTATTGCAATTGACCCATCTTGGCCGCTTCCGGCCGGGCTTGGGCTCTGGCCATACGCTTCTGCTGGCGCTCTATGCGAAGCAGTTCCTTGCGGCGGCGATACTTGATTGAGCTATCCACCTTGTGCCAGAACTTGCGAAAATACTCCGTCGCCGAGGCGATGCCAAAAACCACCACGCCCCACATCCAGAGCATCGCGAATCCGTTCAGCACCTGCCAGCGAATGCTCAACAACACCATCGAGATGGCAATCACCTGGGTGATCATCTTGGTCTTGCCCAGATCGCTGGCCTGGATCATGTAGCCTTCCGCCGCCGCAATGCTGCGCAAACCGGATACGGCAAACTCGCGGCCTATGATCAAAACCACCATCCAGGCCGGCACGCGGTGAATTTGAACCAGAGAAACCAGCGCCGCGGAGATCAGCAGCTTATCGGCGATGGGGTCGAGCAGAGTTCCCACCGTGGTGATCTGCCCCCAGCGTCTGGCCAGATAGCCGTCCAGCAGATCGGTGGCGGCCGCGGCCAGAAAAATGGCGAGCGCCAGAAATTCATGGGCCACGAAAACGCCGTGCCAGTCGATCCTGAGGTCCTGTTCCACCAGGACAGCCACCAGGAATGGTACGAAGAAAATCCGCAGGATCGTGAGCGTGTTCGGCAAATTCATACGAGGCCAAGAGTCTCGGGAAAATTCACCCCTGTTGCCAGAATATCATTACCATTCTAGTCGACCGCATAGCGCTGTATTTGGCGTTTAACGGATTCCGGGATTTCCGCTTCCACCTCCCAGAAAGCGCCGCGATAGCGGCTGGCCAATACTTTGGAGCGCTCATGCACCAGGTGAATCAGCGAACCCTGGCTGGCGGGAATGCGGAAGCGCGCGCGAGACACCGGATCTAGAGCAAGCCCCTCATCGATGGCCGCTATCAGAGCGTCCACGCCAGCGCCGCTCCGCGCGGATAAAGGAATGGTTCGCGCTCCGGCCACCCCGTGGACCTCGCCGAGTATACGCTGCGCCAGGCTGTCCGCGGCTTCCTCCGATCCGGGCACCAGATCCATTTTGTTCAGTGCCAGAATCTGCCGCGTCTCGCCGGCGCCGATCTCGGAAAGCACCTTGAGCACGTGTGCGGTTTGATGTGCCGCGTAGGGCGACGAAACATCTACCACGTGCAACAGCAAGGAAGCCTCCACCACTTCTTCCAGGGTGGCGCGGAAAGCTTTCACCAGCGCGGTGGGAAGATTGCGGATGAAGCCCACCGTGTCGCTGATGAGAACTTTTCGGCGCGATGGCAGAGTGACGTGCCGCACGGTGGGATCGAGCGTCGCAAACATGCGCGCGTCAGCCGTTACTTTCGCGCCCGTGAGCCGGTTGAAGAGCGTCGATTTGCCGGCGTTGGTATAGCCGACCAAAGCGATCGTGGCGAGCGGAACCGATTGCCGCTGCCGTCGCTGCGTGCCGCGCCCGCTGCGAACACTTTCTAAATCGTCGCTCAGTTTCTTGATGCGGCTGTAGATTCTGCGGCGGTCGGTTTCCAGTTGCGTTTCGCCCGGACCGCGCGTGCCGATTCCTCCGCCCAGCCGCGACATCTCCACGCCACGCCCGGTCAGCCGGGGCAGCAGATAATTTAGTTGCGCCAACTCTACCTGCAACTGGCCTTCGCGAGTGCGCGCCCGCCGGGCAAATATGTCAAGAATCAGTTGCGTCCGGTCCAGAACTTTGCATTCCAGGGCGCGCTCTATGTTGCGCTGCTGGGTAGGAGTCAACTCCGAATCGAACAGGACCGCATCGGCCGAGCAAGACGCAACCAGCCCACGCAGTTCTTCTAGTTTCCCGGAGCCGATGAGAGTGGCGGCATCCGCCGCAGGCCGGGACTGGATCAGCGTTTCTTCCACGCGCGCGCCCGCGCTTTCCGCCAAGGCCTGCAGCTCCTCCATGGACTCCGAGGCGCCGTAGGGGATCTGATCCCGGCCGCGCCGAGTGCGCGACTTCAGATCCAACCCGACCAGTATGGCTCGTTCCCGACCCTCAACCGGCAAATGGACTGCTATTCCTCGCTGGGATCGCCCGGCGTCGCAGGACCAGGCACGCCCGCGCCGCCCGCCGCCGGATGGGCTCCGGCCGAAGCATGGAACGGCCTCGAAACCACCACCGTAGAGATGGCGTGCTTGAAAATAAGCTGTTCCTGATTATTGGTCTCGAGCACCACTGAATACTTGTCAAAACTCTTGATGCGGCCCGATAGTTTTACGCCGCTCATCAGGTAGATCGTCAGAAAGGTTTTGTCTTTGCGCGCATTGTTTAGAAACGCTTCCTGAATGTTTTGCGCCAGCTTTTCCATGGGCGTCCTCTGGCCGGGTTTAGGCTCGCTGTTTTGGATAACGTCCCTTTGATCCGGCACTTCCGGATCGTTACAGTTCATCATAGCGCAACTGTCGGAGTCGTACGTCTCATCTGAGCTCGCCATTGTGACCTCGTGCGGGCGTGCCGGCCCGCGATTTCGAAAGGGCTATTGCGTCCTGAAAACCGTTCCATCGAAGAAGAGCCAATAAAACTTGCCGGCGGTTATCTGTCCGTTGGCTGGATCTGTCGCGCCGTCATTTTGCTTGATTGATTTTACGCCCAGATTGTCGATGTTCAGCGAGCACGCCCCCGAGCTGGTAGTATCGGCTCTCAAAAGCACGAACATTCCGGTGGTATACGCCGAAAGCACCTTGGCTGCGCTGAACGAACATGTATACGCGTCCGTTCCGTTAGTCGAACTGCAAAAAATCGGCGAGCCGGCCTGAGCAGTGCCGATCGTCAGCGCGACGCTCGTGTTCAGGCTCGGAGTACAATCCACCCGGTTGGAGCCGGCATTATTGGCACAGGTTTGCACAATCCCGGTCCCTGAAATGAAATTGAGCGTGGGTTGAGTGGCCTGGGTGGTTCCATTGGTGGCAATGGTCACCCCGGAGCCGCCGCTTCCACCCGCGCAATTCGTGCGCCCATTTGCAGGATCATCGGTACAGCCCCCGCCGGTGAAGTTCAAGGCAGCTTCGACCGGCAAGTCTGTTCCGGCGTTCTGGATTTTGGTGATGGCTCCGGATGCGCCGGTAGAACCCGTAGGTCCTTGTGGTCCGGTGGCTCCCGTCGCACCTGTGGCGCCAGTAGCTCCCGCAGTACCAGTGAGGCCTTGTGAACCGGTCGGTCCTTGTGGTCCGGTGGCTCCCGTCGCACCTGTGGCGCCAGTAGCTCCCGCACTACCAGTGAGGCCTTGTGGACCGGTCGGGCCTTGTGGTCCAGTTGCTCCCGTCGCTCCAGTTGCTCCCGTCCCTCCAGTGAGACCGGTGGAGCCTTGTGGTCCCTGTGGCCCGGTCGAACCGGTGGGACCTTGGGCGCCCGTGATAGTTTGCGGCGTCCAGGTGCTAGTAGAGCTGTTCCACGCCAGCGATTGGCCGCTGGACGGTGCTGTCGACGCCACGGAACGGCCCTGGATTTTTGTCACCACCGTGGTGCTCGCCGCACCTGTGACGTCTCCCGAAAGAGTCGAAACACCGGAGGGCCCCTGCGGGCCTGTCGGACCTTGTGGTCCAGTTGCGCCCGTCGCTCCAGCTGCTCCCGTTCCCCCGGTTGCTCCCGTCGCTCCGGTGGTACCAGCAGGCCCTTGCAGCCCCTGTGGCCCAGTCGGACCGGCGGGACCCTGCGCACCCGTAATCGTCTGCGGCGTCCAGGTACTCGTAGAGCTGTTCCACGCCAACGATTGGCCGCTCGAAGGTGCTGTCGACGATACTGAACGGCCCTGAATTCGAGACACCACCGTGGTGCTCGCCGCCCCTGTAACGTCTCCCGAAAGCGTCGAAACACCGGACGGTCCCTGTGGTCCTGTCGGTCCCTGCGGCCCGGTTGCTCCTTGAGGTCCGATTGTTCCCGTGGCGCCCGCGGGTCCCGTAGCGCCAGCGGGTCCTTGTGGGCCTTGCGTCCCTTGCGGACCGGCTGGTCCGGCCGGACCTTGCGCGCCCGTGATAGTTTGCGGCATCCACGCGTCAGTTGAGGTGTTCCATACCATGGACTGCCCATTCGATGGTGCTGTCGTAGATACCGGCCGTCCCTGGATCTGAGTCACTACGGTGGCGCCGGCCGTTCCGGTTACATCTCCGGCCAGCGTTGGCGCTCCGGATTGCAATGTCCACGAGTTCAGCGCCGTGCAGGCGTACCAATTCGATCCGGCCGGCGCATTCGTCTTGAAGAACGCCTCACCCACTCCGCAGGTTGCCGGCAGCACCGTTCCCGATTTGAATGGTTTGGTTGAAGCCGCGTTGCTGAAGTCGACGCTCTTGGTCTGCGTCCTCAGATCCACCAATGTTTGCGCCGTCGCGCACGTTAGAAAAGTCGCGCACGTGAGAAAGAACGTTGCAAATAGAACATTTCGGTATTGCATAAGTTTGCTAGCCCAGACTTAGCAAACAAGCCGATGGAAGAGAGGGGAGCGATTCCATAAATGCCTGCAAATGTTGGCAAAGATTTCCGGCTGCGTTGGTCACCATCGAGCCAGGGGGTCAATACACGCTGCGGCTTCGTTCGAGCGTTTTCTTCGCCAGCGAAAACAGAGGCTCGCTCGCGGCCTTGCCATCGATGAGCTTGGTAACGTATTCACCTACAGCCGGCCCATGCTTGAAACCGTGTCCCGATCCACCTCCGGCCAGCCAGACATGCTCGAAGTCCGGATGCCGGTCGATCAGGAAATCGCCATTCGAAGTATTTTCGTATTGGCAAACCCGCGATTCCACTAGCGGAGCTTGAGCGAGCGCGGGAAAGCGTTCGGCCAGAAAGGCCCGGGCGGCATCGACACCGCTGGCGAGGCGGTCGCCGGTGTCGGGATCGAAATCGGGACCATGGCGGTCGAAGGCCACCTTGAAGCCGCGACTTTCAACTTCCGGGAGGACGTAGGGGCAGCGTTCATCGCCGAAGTCGATCCAGGCCGGCATCAGCGGCGGCGCAAATCGGCGGTCGCCCGGCGGCGTACCGAAATAGAAAACCTCTTGACGCGTGGGCCGGATTCGGCCCGCCAGAAGTTCCGGGAAAATTTTCGGCAGCCAGGGTCCACAGGCGTACACGAAAATTCCAGCCGCAATGCCGGCGCCGGAGCTGGTCGTGATTCGCCCACGCTCAGGAGCAGAGGCTGCTTCCCGAAAATATTCGACGCCGTTACGCATCGCCTCGGCCACCACCTGCGTCACGGCTTTTCGAGCCAGCAGCACACCAGCCTCCGGTTCGAAGATGCCCATTCTTTCGGAGGTGAACCGGAATTGCGCATATCGCCGCTCCAGTTGGGCGGAGTTGAGCTCTTCAAACATGACGCCGCATTTTTCAAACGTGGCCCGTGTTTCCGCCGCGCGGCGATCACCGGGAGGCGGCGTCCACAGCGCGCCGGTCTGGAGAAACAAATCCGGTTGTTCCACTTGCTCGAACAACTCCATCCAAAGCCGCCGGGATCGCTGCGCCCAGCGCGTGTAGATCCCGGCTGGACCATATCCCATCCGCAAGATGCGCGACTCATCGCCCGAGCTGGCCCGGCTGTTCGCGGGCCCATACTGATCAAACAGCGCGACCGAGCGGCCGAACTTACGCAGATGATAGGCCGTCCAAGCTCCGAACACTCCCGCGCCGACTACCACGGCATCGTAGATATCAGGCAATGGCGGCGCCTCTGCCTTTTCCTTGCGCATGCCGGTAGGCCAGCTCAGCCGCGACGACGTCTTCAACGGCCAACCCGAGCGACTTGAAGATGGTTACTTCTGTCTCGGAACGGCGGCCAAGCTTGGGATCGGCAACCACTGCCCCTAGTTCAGCGGCGATGTGATCCTCGGTGAAACGCCCTTCGCGAATCCCATGGATAATGTCGCCGGATTCCTTGAGCGCCGCTGCGCGCGAATCGACGATAAGCCGTGCGCGCGCTACTAACGCAGGGTCCATCTCGCGCTGGCTGGGCAGGCAGGCTCCAACTGAGATTACGCAGGCGCCCGGCTTGATCCAAGCATCCTCGATGACCGGCGTAGCGGACGCAGTCACCAGCACCACAACGTCGGCGCCGCGGACTGCTTCGGCCGCGTTATCCGCGGCGCGAATTGGAAGCGCAGTGTGCTCTGAAACAAACCGGTCGCGTTTCTCTTCGGACCGGCTCCAGCAACGAATTTCGTCAAACTTCCGCACCAGCGAAAGCGCTTCCAGATGGCTGCGCGCCTGCACGCCGGACCCGATAATCGCGAGTACCGGCGATTGCTCGCGCGCCAGATGCCGCGCTGCCACCGCCGATACCGCGGCCGTTCGCACTTCCGTGATGAATCGGCCATCGAGCATCGCGAGCAAGGCGCCGCTCTCCGGATCGAGCAGCACAATGGTGGCCAGGTGAGTCGCCAGTCCCTTGCTCTCGTTTCCATGGAACACCGTGACCAGTTTGGCGCCCATGGCGGCCGGCTCGGAAACATAGGCCGGCATGCAAGCAAAAACACCCGCCGGCGCCTGGATCACAGTGCGCACCGGCTGATTCACGCGCCCGCCGGAAAATCCCGCCAACGCTGTTTGCATCGCATCGATCAGCTCCACCATCGAGAGCAACTGGCGAACGTCCGCTTCGCCGAGCCAAATCGCCATATCAGTCCAGTCTCCCACAGGCGGAAGCGCGCGCTGTCTATATGCCGGCTCGGCATGCTAGGGCGTTTCGCGGAATTTCCGTACCGTATGACATTAGGAGTAGGAAAAGAATAGAGCATAAGCTCGATTGAACTGGTACCGGACCGATGTTAGTTTGCTTCAAGCTCGAAAACTTTCGCAGCTTGAAAGGACAAAAGCATGGCACGGTTACATACGCTATACGTGTGTTTGGGGATGGCAATAGCAGCAAATCTCGCCGCTCAAAGCGATCCGGGTCCGCGCAGGGGTGTTCCGGGTGCAGGGGGGTATTTTCCGACACTCGACTTGAACGAACAGAAGTTCTTCAGCCAAGCGCGGGATCGATTCCAGGAAGTCGATTCGGTGTCGGGGACACTCGAGTCGGGCCTCGGCTTGGGGCCGGCCTTCAACGGCAACAGTTGCGCGATGTGTCACGCGCAGCCCGCTATTGGCGGAAGCAGTCCCGGGATGAAGAGCCCGCAAAACCCTGTTCCGAATCCTCAGGTCGCACTCGCCACGCTACACCAGGCAAACAATACGATACCTTCGTTCATTACCAAGGACGGCCCAGTGCGAGAGGCCAGGTTTATCTCGACCAATCCTGGGAATCCTAACGCTCCGCTAGACGGCGGTGTGCACGGCTTGTTTACGATCGCTGGCCGGACCGACGCGCGGGGATGCAATCTGGAACAACCGAACTTCGCTCAGCAACTGGCCCTGCAAAACGTGATCTTCCGGATTCCCACGCCGGTTTTCGGTTTAGGCTTGGTGGAGACGACGCCGGATTCGGTTCTGGAAGCCAACCTGGCATCCAACCCAGGACAAAAAATCGCGCTCGGAATCGGCGGCAGGTTTAACACCAGCGGCAACGACGGGACCATTACTCGCTTCGGCTGGAAAGCCCAAAACAAATCGCTACTGGTGTTCGCCGGCGAAGCCTATAACGTCGAACAAGGAGTATCCAACGAGGTTTTTCCTAACGAGCGATCCGCCGTTCCAGGCTGCGTCTTCAACCAGACGCCCGAGGACACAACCAACATCACCAACCCCGGCAATTCGGCCAGCACCACCGGCAGCGCATCCAAAATGTCATCGGATGTGGTGAACTTTGCGATCTTCATGCGCTTGACCGCGGCTCCGGTTGCGACCACCTCCTCGCAGTCGGAAACAAATGGGCAGATGCTCTTTGGCAAGATCGGCTGCGCCTTGTGCCACTCGCCGTCGCTGACTACTGCCGGATCCCCATTTACGGGGATGTCGAACGTCAACTATCATCCGTACTCCGATTTCGCCCTGCATCACATGGGGTCGAATCTCGCCGATGGCATCCTGCAAGGCAGCGCGGGACCGGACGAGTTCCGGACGGCTCCTTTGTGGGGCGTAGGACAGCGGCTGTTTTTCCTGCACGATGGCCGGACTGCGGACTTGTTGCAAGCTATCCACGCCCACTCCAGCCCGGGGTCTGACTGCGTTAGTTCGCAAAGTATGTTGCGTTTCGACGCCGACGCGACTTCTTTCCAGTCCTTCGCGCAAGGGTCCACCTGCGGTTCGGAAGCCAATGAAGTACTCAAGAATTTCAATGCGCTGAGCAAAACACAGCAGCAGGACGTTGTGAATTTCTTGCGATCTTTGTAAGACATTCGCTTGCCTAAGCCGTGGCGCGCTGCTCGTGGAGATCCAGGCCGGCTGGCAGTGCGCCCTCATGCCGCAGCAGCCACTGTTTGCGTTCCAGGCCGCCGGCGTAACCGGTCAGAGCGGACGATGCGCCAATGACGCGATGGCAGGGCACAATGATCGCGACCGGGTTCAGTGAGTTCGCATGACCCACAGCGCGGGCAGCTTTAGGCCGTCGCAGCTTCACCGCCAGTTGGCCGTAGGTCCAGGTTTCGCCGGCCGGTATAGTCCGCAGCGCCTTCCATACTAATTCTTGAAATGTGCTGCCGCCCGTCCGCACACGCGCGGAATCGAAGGCATGTAGATCGCCCGCGAAATAGTCTCGCAACGAGCGCTTCAAATCCAGCGGGTCTGAGCCGCGGCGAAATTGGACCTGACCGTATCTACGGGCAAGCAACGCCTGCATGCGCGATTCGAATTCGGCAAAATCGAGCGCGCAAACGGCCGCGTCATCGGAGGCGAACAAGATCCGGCCTATTGGAGAATTGAACTCATCATAATCGAGCAACATGATTCCTATTCCTTCCTTCGCAAAGATTCCCACAAATACAGAGCCGCGTACGACCGCCACGGCCGCCAGGCTTCGGCCAACTCTTCCAGGCGGCGCGCCGAACTTAGGCCAGATGCTTTCAGCAGGCCCAGGTCCGAGGCCGGGAACGCGTCCGGGTCGCCCAGCGCGCGCATCGCGATGTAATTCGCGGTCCAAGGGCCAACCCCAGGCAGCTCGCACAGCCGCTCGATGACCTCGGTCGAAACTACCGAGCCGTCGAAACGCAGGCTGCCGTCCGACACCGCCCGTGCCAGCGCACGAAGAGATTCTGCGCGAGCTTTGGTTAAACCGATACGCGTCAGGTCGGCCTCAGCCAGGACGTCCGGTTCCGGCGCACCGAACCGCTCCACCAAACGGCCGGCGAGTGTGCTCGCTCCTTTCACGGTGACTTGCTGGCCTAGAATCGCACGTACCGCCAGCTCGAATGGATCCCAACAGCCCGGCAGCCGCAGGCCGCCGTTTCGTCCGACCACGGCCCGCAGCGCGGGCGACTTTCGTAAGTGCGTCGCGATCTCTCGCGTGTTGGCACGCAGATCGAAGAAAAAGCGGATTTGTTCCACCACGCTGCGCAACCGGTTCACCTTAGCCGGATCGATATGTGCAACCAGACAATTGCCCGCCGTATGGTGCCGCACCACAATCCCGCTGCGGCGGTAGCTTTCCTCATCGACGACTTCCAATCCGGCGATCGCGCGATGTCGCACGAAATTCAGGAACGCGGCCCAGTCGTAAGGTGGCCGGTAATGCAGCTTGAGCTCGATCGCGGACCGCGCGGCGGCCTCCGGGGGCTCGAACCGGCGCAGCTCCTTGGGGTTGCGCTGATAGGTGGCCCGCATAGCTTCGTTGAAACGCCGCAAGCTTCCAAAGCCGGACGCGAACGCGATATCGGCGAACGGCAGACTGGTTTCCGTGATGAGCTTCTTGGCAAACAGAATGCGGCGGGTCTCGGCGACTACAATGGGCGGCACTCCGACATGTTCCAGAAACAGCCGGCGCAGATGGCGATCGGTCAAACCCAGGCGCTCCGCCAATTGCGCGGCCGAACCGGTATCGAGCGCGCCTTCGTTGATCAACCGCAGCGCGCGATTCACGGTGGTGGACGTTCCCGCCGATACCGGCAGGTCAGGCGACACCTCCGGGCGGCATCGCAAGCACGGCCGGTATCCGGCCGCTTGAGCCGCCGGAGCATTGGGGAAGAATTCCACGTTCCGGCGCAGAGGCGTGCGCGCGGGGCAGACCGGCCGGCAGAATATTCCGGTGGAACGGACTGCTGTAAAGAACAAGCCGTCAAACCTGGCATCCCGTGCTTTCAACGCTCGATAACAGGCTTCCGCATCCATGCTTCGAGTATGCCGCAAGTTTTAAAAACACACTAGCGGTTTTCGGACATCGCCAGCCGGATCTTGGTGTAGCTAGAATGGACAGCGTGACTCGACGAACGTTTCTCGCCGCCGCGGCCGGCACTTCCGCCATGAGTCAGGAGATTTTGCAATTGCCGCCGCCCAAGGCGGACGCGCGCATTCCGTATGGCAAGGATCCGTCGCAATTCGGCGAGCTGCGGCTGCCAACCGGTAAGGGCCCGCATCCGACGGTGCTGTTCATTCACGGCGGGTTCTGGCGAAACGCGTATAATCTCGGCCACGCCGGACATTTGTGCGCCGCGCTGGCGCAAGCGGGAGCGGCAACGTGGAACATCGAATACAGGAGACTTGGCGATCCGGGCGGCGGCTGGCCCGGCACTCTGGACGACGTCTTACATGCAGGCGAATTTCTGGTCAGGGTCGGGCCGCGCTATAACCTGGATTTGCGCCGTATGATCGCGGCGGGACATTCCGCCGGCGGGCACCTGGTGCTGTGGCTGGCTGCGCAGAGAGCGGTGGATTTACGCGGCGTCGTGCCGCTGGCTGCCGTTTCGGATCTGCGGCGCGCTTATGCCATGCAGCTCGGCGGCGGCGCGGTTGGACAATTTCTAGGCGGGTCGCCAGATCGAGTCCCGCAGCGCTATCAGGCCGCGTCGCCCATGCAACTGCTTCCGATTTCGGTCCCGCAGCGCCTGATTCATGGCACCGCCGACAACATCGTTCCGTTTGAGATGAGCGAGCGTTTCGCCAAGGCATCGCACAACGCCAAGTTGATCCCGCTCGAGGGCGCCGGCCATTTCGAGCTCATCGATCCGCGGGCGCGCGAATGGAAAACCGTGCAGAAGAACATCCTCGACTGGGAGTTCTAGGGCACCAAAGAGCCCTCAAACCAAATCGATCCGGAAAATCCAACCGGCCGTCGGGCTGTCCTTCACGGGCCAGCCCGGATGAATACCCGCATCGCAACTGACGAGCGCTCCGTCATGCATTGCGAGCCCGTGCGGATCGCAAGAATTTGGCTCAAAATCCACCGTCTCCAACACGCGCCCAGTGGCCGCATCGTACTTGACGAGCGCCGGCCGGAACTCGGAATGGCTCTTGCAATCGTTACCGATGATTTGCCAGATGGCGCCGTGGTCCCAGGCGATGGCGTGATAGCGAGGCTTGTCGGGAGCCTGGTAGAACGGAATCATAAATTCCGGCTCCCAGGAGTTCGGATCGACCCTCAGAATCGCGCGCAACCGGAGTGACGCGATCCAAAGCTTGCTATCCTGCCAGAGAGCGCCGTGGCAACCTCCGCCGTCGTTGGCCGGGCCCAGAGGAATCTGGCGATGGCTTATTTGCTTGGAGTTCATATCGACTTGAAAAACGCCTTGCGGGGCGGCATTCGCGCACATCCAAACATACCCGCCGCCCACCGCCATGCCGCTAGTG